>CATOJL010000134.1 GCA_951800155.1 uncultured Bacilli bacterium
TGAATCAGCCAGCAGTTTTGTTGGTAAAGAGATTGAATGAGAAAGAGTAAATAGGTAATAATATCCATAAGCAATGATTTTCCTTTCAGTGTTTGTGGGATGGTAATAGTATTGACACAAAAAAGGAGGTCATTGCTTTTTTCTTTGAAAAAGTGGTGAAACCCTTGAAATAATAAGGTTTGTTAAAAAAAATATGGTAGTTAACTTGACACTACCTAAATGGTAAAAGAGGGTGTAATTATGAGTACAGAAAGAAACGCAGTATCTTTTTTTATAGTAAAAAAAGATACTGTAGTAAAAGAAATTGAAAATTCTAACAAAGAATTGAGGATGTTGGGGACAACCGTTATTGATTTACCTTGGCAGGAAAATCATTTTAATCTTTATGAACTTCTTTATAAGAAATATACTGAGGAAAATTATGAAATTTCTATTGTTGCTGAATCAGATCCGACATTGTATTCAGCGGCACTTGTTTCCGGGCTTAATTCAAAAGGGGCAGGTATACCAATTGCTACACTTACTGAGATAAGACAAAATTCAACGCAGAAGTTGCGAAGATATTTTGTTGATAAGAATAGTAAAGTAACTGGCATAGACCCTACGGAGGATAGTAATCGTAACAAATTAGATATTTTGTATACGGAAAATTTTGCTAAAAATATATGTAAAGAATTAGTAAATAGAGGTTATAAACAGGAAAGACAGTTTGGGAAACTTAAAGGTGAAGAGAAATACGATGGTATTTTGAATCAAATATTATTTTTATGTGTAGAAAAAGCAAAAATTGCTTTTGAAAAGAGCGATATATTTTCTCACTATTTATCAAATCGTAAATATTTTCAGCTCAATAGAGTGAGTACACAATATGAAGAAGAAATACAGAGCGCTCTTGAAGAAAAGCTTAGTTTGGTAGAAGAAGCCGATGATAAATCAGATGAATTGTTCCAATTTGCGGTAAATGGATTTGATTATCAGTTTAAAGACGATAATGTAAATAAAATCTGCAAATTTAAATTATCAGGAAAAGAAATCCAAGATATATGTCTTAATAGTATTTTAGAATATTTAGAAAAAAATGAACCGAGAGATTATAATTTGATTAGAGAGTATGCATCGAAAGAGGCATATACAGATCGAGGAGAGCAATTAAAAAGATACGAGAATGATTTTGCAACAAAGCAGCGTTTCGTAATTAAACAGATTTTTCATCCTATTCCAGTGCAAATGTTGAAAATAGATGGGGTATATTATGCCACAATTTCTCCTTTACTTTCCCTTAATACGAAGGAGTTCCTATATGTAGGAAATTCTAATGTAGAAGAAAAGGATGACCCCAAAAGATTTGGAAGGTATGAAGAATATGTTTGCTATTTTAATGCATATATGAAGTCGAATTACTGTACAGAAGAAACATCTAAAGGTAACAGGCAGGAGATTATTTATAATTATACATTCAATCATGCTATTATAGGGCAAATGCCGAGAGATTCTTTTTATGGTAGTGATAATTATAAGTTAGTTATGTGGGCGTTGGTTTTTGACAGAAAGGGGCAAATATTAATCCATAAACGAAGTGAAAATGCAAAGGATAATCAAGGTATGTGGGATAAGTCTGTTGGAGGACATATTGCTATTAAAGATCGAGATATAATAACTGGTGCTTCTAGAGAGATCGCCGAAGAATTATATACAGTGGAAGAAGAAGAGCAAGGACATACCAAGATTAGTGAATGGACTAATGTTAATGAGGACAAGATTATATATCTGGGAAAATGGAATGAAACAAGATATCCTAACTTCGCTAGTAATCTTCATTTAGAATCCGATGAATTCTATAGCTTTAGCTTTGATAGTAGAATGACAGAACAACCCATTGATTCGATGAGAGTTTTGCCAAATGGGACACGGATAAAAGCTAAATGTTTTGCAGATCTATACTTTGTGGTTACATCAGAAGAGTTTGATTTATCTGAGTTAAAGAATTCGAAGTATTTAGTTATGGCACCTAATATGCTTAAAAGATGTGCAAAAGAAGGGTGGATTACGGAGGAAAGTGCCGAAGAAATTAGGAGAGAGAATCCATATCTTGAAGTGGTGACAGGACGATTTGAGGTAACGCCTGATTTAGATTATATGATTAATTCTCCAGAATGGGACAATGAAATTACAAAGTTTTCAATTCGAGTAAAAGAAGCATTTGCAAATGCTGATAAAAATAAAATATAAATAACTTTACTAAGGATACATAAGAAAATGTATCCTTAGTAAAGTTGATAATAATTGATATAAAGTAGAATACACAAGGTGATAATATATGGATGAAAAAACAAAAAATTTTATTATTACTTTAACAGGGCCATCGGGGTGTGGAAAATCCACGGTGATCGGGGAAATTATGGAATTAGAGCAAAAACTTGCAATTCAGAATATTCAATTTTCACCTATTAGGGTACCCAAGTTTAGTACCCGATCTTTGCGAAGTAATGAAATAAAGGATTCGTTGGAGGGAAAAGAAGTAGATCTAATTTCTGTTGAACAGTTACCAGAGAATTGTGAATTAAGATATCAAACATATGGTAAAAAATATGGATTTGAACTTGAAAAAATTAAATCTTTTTTAGATAGTGGAAAGACTCCTGTGATCATAATAAATGATGTTCGTGTAGTAGAAGAATTAAAGCGGGAATTTCCAGAGCGTGTCCTTTCATTATTTTTATTTCGAGAAATACCAAGAAGGGAGTTTTTTATAAATCAAGCTGGTTCAAGAGGAAATGTATCAGAGGAAGAGACCGAAGAAAGATTCAATAAGGCAACTGCAATTTATCGAACTTTTATCGAAAATATTGGATTATTTAGTCGTGTTATTTTAAATCCAACCAGAAAGGAAAATTCTGAGAACTATGCTCAGATACAAATAGAAAATGTTATTAAAGGTGTACTAAGTGGAAAAATAAGTTTAAGGGCAAAGAAAAAAGGAGTCCCCCAATTATTTATTATTGCAGGTAATGCGGCATCTGGAAAGGATGAAATTATTCAAGCTGTTAATGATATGGGAAAATTACAAGCTATCATTATTCCTAAGTATACATCAAGAAGACAGGATAAAGATGACGGAGAAGAAATGATTTGTCAATATATCCCTAGAGAAGAAAAATTAAAACAGTATAGAGAAGAATATAAAAAGGAATTAGAAGAACGACAAATTATATTTGATAAAAGGGAAAAAATGGCAAGTGCTAACAACGAGAAATTGTCCAATGTTCGCGAAAAAAATTTAAAAGAAAAACGAAAAATATTAAAAGCAGGGGAGAGATTTTGGGATGAATTAAAACTTGAAGAAGAAAAAGTATGTGCAATGCTTCGAAATAAAATCCTTAATGAGGTTGAGTCAGAGCATATATTAGACAATTTAAATCTTTTTGCTAAAAATTTTGATGAGTTATGTGAAATTTACAAAAAAGAGGGTTATCATAGACAAGAAGTGGATGTAGAGGCATATTTACAAGAACACTCCGAGTTAGATGAGCAAGCTATTGTACAATTAATTGTAAAGGAAGCTGATGTAGAAAATGATATATGTTTGGAAAAGCTAAAGCAATTAAATTATAAAAAAATATGGGATTTATATCAGAAGAAGGGTTATCATTCAGAAGAAATAAATGTTAAACAATTTAGACAAGAATTTGATAAAAAGATATTGGATGAATT
>CATOJL010000135.1 GCA_951800155.1 uncultured Bacilli bacterium
ACAAGAATTTAGCGATAATTTGGGGTATATCCTTGATTCTATGGGGGGAAATAGTATGTTTTTAACAAATTATACAGAAAGTACACTTGAGGAAACAAAATGGAATTTTGTTTGGAAATATACTTGTGCTAAAGTATGGGTAGTTTATGGAAATGCAAGAGTTAAAATGTTTATGGATAGTAACTAAAATTCGTGAAAGGAAAAGAGAAAATAGGCAAAATGAGTTGATTTCTCTTTTTTTTTGTGCTAAAATTTATAACTGTGTAGGACCTCACTCTACAACCACATAGAAAAGGTTTAAAACGAATGTACCTTAATAGTGAGTCTTAGAAACTAAAAGGAGGTAAACTTATGAAAAAAGCAGTTATTGAAACAGGTGGAAAGCAATACTATGTTGAAGTTGGTAGTGTTTTATATGTTGAAAAATTAGATGCTGAAGCTGGTAGCAATATTACATTTGAGCAAGTTTTAATGGCAAATGGGAACATTGGGACTCCATATGTTAAAGGAGCAAAAGTAGAAGCAACCGTTGTAAAACATGGAAAAAATAAGAAAATTCGTATTTTTAAGTACAATCCAAAGAAAAAATATCGTAAAACACAAGGACATCGTCAACCATATACAAAAGTTGAAATTAAAGATATTAAAGCATAATTATGATTAAAGTGAAAATCATAAAGGAGAAAGACTTAATTTCAAAAATAGAAATTAAAGGACATTCTTTATATGCAGTATACGGAAAAGATATTGTTTGTGCAGGTGTGAGTACCATGGTAATTACAACAGTAAATGCCATTATAAGGTATCAGGAGAAAAGTATATCTTATAATCAAGATGAGGGGTATGTCTTTCTTGTTGTAAATGAACATGATCGAGTGATCGATTTGTTACTTGAAAATTTAATTTCTTTACTTAAAGAATTAGAAAAGCAATATCCAAAAAATATTAAAATTAATGAATAGGAGGTGTACCTATGAAATTCATGGAATTATCGATTCAATTATTTGCTCATAAAAAAGGGCAAGGTTCTACAAAAAATGGACGTGATTCTGAATCAAAACGTTTGGGTGCAAAAGCAGGAGATGGCGAATTTGTAACAGGTGGTTCAATTCTTTATCGCCAACGTGGAACTAAAATCTATCCAGGAAAAAATGTAGGTATTGGAAAAGATGATACAATCTATGCAAAAATAGATGGATATGTAAGGTTTGAAAGACTTGGAAAAGATAAAAAGCAGGCAAGTGTTTACGAAGAAAGATAATTTCTTTCTTTTTTTGTCTAAAAGAAGAGAAAAATATGATAAAATACCTTTATAAAGGGATGTTAAAGAATGGAACAGAATTTTTTGGAATTTATGCTCATGAATGATTCGACTCATTGAGCAGGTAATAAGTAAGAAGGCCAGAATGAAAATTTGAAACGAATTTGTTTAGAGAAAAATGCAAAAATTCTTTTTCATTTATAAGGAGGAACTATATGTTTATTGATGAAGTAACAATGGAGTTATATGCTGGAAATGGTGGAGATGGCTGTATGGCTTTTCGCCGGGAAAAATATATAGCTATGGGAGGTCCTTTTGGAGGAAATGGTGGACGAGGAAGTCATATCATTTTTAAAGTGGATACAGGTCTAAATACTTTAATTGATTTAAAGTATCATCGTATTGTAAAGGGAAAAAAAGGGGCCAATGGTCTTGGAAAGGGAATGCATGGAAAAAATGCAGAGGATTTTGTCATTAAAGTGCCACAGGGAACTATTGTAACTGATCTAGATACCAACTTAATTATGGCAGACTTAACGAAAGAAGAAGATGAGATTGTAATTGCTTATGGAGGCCGTGGAGGCCGTGGAAATATAGCTTTTGCTACTCGTACCAATCCTGCTCCTGCCTTCGCTGAAAATGGAGAACCAGGAGAGGTTCGAAGGGTGAAGGTTGAGCTGAAACTTCTTGCAGATGTAGGGCTTGTTGGACTTCCTAGTGTAGGAAAATCGACAATCATTTCTTTAGTGTCTAAGTCCAAACCAAAAATTGCAGCTTATCATTTTACCACGATTACTCCCAATCTAGGGGTTGTACGGGCGAAGAATCAAAAATCATTTGTTCTAGCGGATTTACCTGGTCTTATTAAAGGTGCTTCTTTAGGTGAAGGTTTAGGTGATCAATTTTTAAAGCATGTAGAACGTACTAGGGTTATTGCCCATGTTATTGATATGGGTGGATTTGAAGGAAGAGATCCTTATGAAGATTATGTACTGATTAATCAAGAGTTGGAAGCTTTTAATCCAAATATTTTAAAAAAACCACAAATAATTTTAGCAAATAAAATGGATTTGGAAAATGCTACAGAAAATTTAGAAGCATTTAAGAAAAAAGTGAAGGATGTTACTATTTATCCAATTGCAGCGATTAACAAGGAAGGCTTAGAAGAAGCAATGCTGGCTCTTGCAAATCAATTGGATGAAATTCCAAAGCAACCGCTTTATGAAGAAGAAAAGTTTGAAAGCCATGTGTTATATCAATTTAAAACAGAAAAACCATTTTCGATTTATAATGAGAATGGAACATGGGTGATTCGTGGAGAAAAGGTGGAAAAACTTCTTCGCATGACCAAATTTCAAACGAATGAAGCAGCTGAACGTTTCGCTATGAAATTACGAAAGATGGGGATCGATGATAAGTTGAGAGAACTAGGAGCCAAAGAAGGAGATACGGTTCGTATTTTAGACTTAGAATTTGAGTATAAGGAGTAAACATGGAAGGAATATTAGTCGTTGATAAGAAAGAAGGAATGACGAGCCGAGATGTTGTGAATCTTTTGATGAGGCAATTTTCGATGAAGAAGGTGGGACATACAGGAACACTTGATCCAATGGCAACAGGTGTTCTTATCGTCTGTTTTGGAAAAAGCACAAAGCTAGCAGAAGTGATTACTGCTTATGAAAAAGAATATGTTTTTGAGGCTGAATTAGGGACAGAAACAGATACTTATGATTGCACGGGAACTGTCTTACAAAGTGAGATAGCTATCCTTTCAAAAGAAGAAATAGAGCAAGCGTTACGAAATATGGTAGGGAAAATGGTGCAAGAAGTCCCTTTCTATTCAGCAGTTAAAGTAAAGGGAAAAAAATTATATGAATATGCTAGAAGAAAAGAAGAAGTAAAACTTCCTAAACGAGAAGTTGTTATTCATTGCGCTGAACTACAAAGAATTTCTTATACGGAGAAGAAAACACACATTCAAGTAAAAGTTGTGGTAAGTAAGGGAACTTACATTCGTAGTTTCATTCATGATTTAGCCCATCGTCTACATACTGTGGGTATGATGACTTCTTTAAGAAGAACAAAGCAAGGGGAATTTAAGATAGAAGATGCTTTTTCTTTAGAAGAGATTGAAGCTAACAAATATACTTGTGTTCCTTTATTAGAGGTTTTAAAAATGTATAAACAAATAGAAGTTCCTTTAGAAGAGAAGAAGAAAATTCAAAATGGAATGCTTCTTTTAAAAGATACAGAGGAAGATATTGTCCTATATACATATAATGATCTTCCTTTAGCGCTTTATAAAACATATGAAAAAGATACAAGATATAGAAAACCATGGAAAATGTTATAGAATCCGTGGAGAAAAGTCACGGAAAGGTGCTTTTTTTTTCATACGTTTTTCCTCTAGCACAACTAGAAATTTTAAATATCTTATGGTAC
>CATOJL010000136.1 GCA_951800155.1 uncultured Bacilli bacterium
GTATATAGGAAAATAAGGTAGGAGGAAGAAGAAATGGAAGAGAAAAAGAAACATAAAGTAATGATAGGAATCGAAGTGATTTTACTTGGAATGATCATAGCAATAGTAAGAACCAATGCAGCGAGTAGTAATCCACCATCGAATGGAGTCAGTTATAGTAAAAATAATCAAACAACGGTAGAAGGAGCATTAAATGATTTATATAATAAAGCCAATTATGGGAATGCAAGTGCAGGAGATATACTAAGTGGTAAAACAGCATTAGTAGGGGGAAAGCAAGTAACAGGAACTATAGTAGATAGAACAAATGATACAGGGACAATAGGTTTAGCATGGTCAACAAGTAATTACCAAACAGTAGGAAATCAATTAAGAATAGGAGTAAGTAAAGGATATTATGGAACGAATAATTATTCAAGTTGGGGTACATCAGGGATCGTATTTGATGATTATCAAAAGAAGTTAGGGATTACAGCCGATAAGATTTTAAAAGGACAGTCGATAGCAGGAATTAATGGAACAGGAGAAACAACTTGTCCTACATGCGAGAGTCAGGGGTATTATAAGGTATATAGGTTTGGGGATGTCGAGGCAGATATTGTTTCACAATATACAACTTTTGTAAATGGAACATGGAAAAGAATGTCAGGAACTTGTAATTCATCTAGCGGTTCGTATGAGAATGGTGGAAGTGAAACAAAATTATGTATAACCTTGCCCTTTAATCCTACCAATGTTTTTTCACAAAGGGTATCTTTATCTGGGGACTATAATGGATATAATGGAACTTCATGGGGAGATTCTTTTAGGATATCTAAAGGTTATAAAGCAAATTCTGCAACAGAAGAATATTGGTATACTAGTTCGATTTCAGAAGATTTTGTTCTTACTAATTCTCAAACAGTAAGTAGTAGTTGTACGGCATCTACACGTGTGAGCTATGAAAACAATAAGTTGTGTTATACTATAAATGCTCCTTTTTATACAAGAAATAGTAAATTTTATTTAAGTGGCTATGTTATTTATAAATAAAAAAGCGTAGATTCTTTTAGTAAGCATAGGCTATGAATAGAGCGTTTCTTGTTTAGATTTTAAAATAAAAATTATAAAAGTGTATTCACTCTATAATGTGTTTCGTTTTTATTTTTTTAATCTGGGTAATAGCAGTATAAATGAAAGTGATGAAAAATTCGCTTTTTTGTTGTGTTAAAAATGAAGTTGGCAAAATGACGGAGAAAATAATATAGAATTATAGTAGAGAGGTTGTGTGATTTATATGAAAAAGAAGTATTAGAACAAATATGTGAAGAAATACCAAAGAGATATGAAGTTCATATAGTAGAAATAGGAAGAGATGTAGATCATCATACCAATAAAATGATGTGTATTCCAAATAATATTGTTACTCTGTTATTTAATCCTGATAGGTTTTTATACAAAAGTACATGGAATGATGATAACAGGATATTATGCTGGGTGGTAGAAATGAATTTACTATGGCGGAGTAAATGGACTTGAAAAAAGAACATTTTTTTTGTATGATGAATGTAGAAAAGTGAAGTATAATATAGAAAAAATAGAGGAGAATGATTATGTTTAAAAAAAGTAATACAGGATTAAAAGAGTCCCCCTTAGGATATTGGGAGGAAAAATCTTATATGTTAGCTATTCCAGAAAACGAGGAGGAGAATCCCTTAATAGGACTTTTTGATCGTGTAGAGAATATTGCTGGTGTAGAAATTCTTGAAAAAAGAGAATTTGAAGATGGTACAGATGGCTATATGAGGTTAAGCTATAAAGGAGAAGAATTTGAAGTAGGCTTTTTTCCAAAAGGGTTTTATTTTGAGGATTATTACATTTTGCCAACTTATTTTTTTAAACAGGAAGATGTTGAAAAATTAAGAAATGCAAAGATAGCACTTACGATTTATATGAAATTAAGTGGTGATGCAAAAAAGGCGTTCCATTTTCAATTAAAGCTTATTGATGCAATTATGCCAAATTTATTAGCAGTTCTAGATGAAAGTGCGGAAAAGTTATTCCCAGCAGATTGGGTAAAAATGTCAATTGGTACTGCTATTTATCCGAGTGCGAATGATTTATATACAGTACAAGCTGTATCGGGAAAAAATGGGGAAGTCTGGTTGCATACCCATGGATTATGTCGTTTTGGCTTAACAGAGTTAGAGATTCTTGAATCAGATGTAGAAAATTATAATCATCATTATAATTTAATTGCTACATTAGCAAGTTATTTATTAGATAAAAAGAATGAGGTCCATTTTCCAGAAAAGGGAGTTTATATTGGACTATTAAATAATGGACAACCAGTAGTTGCTACATGCTTATCTTGGACAGAGGGGTTAAAGGAATACAAAAAATTAAAATTAGGAAATGTAGATGATCGAAAAAATGGACATAATAGTCGAACAAGTATTATTTTTATTTATCAAAGTGAAGAGGAGGAAGAGAAGCAGATTTTAAGTAAAGTTTCTGTATATAATGATCTATGGGGAGAAAATCCGCTCTTCTTTTTGAGCAATGAAGAAACAGATCGAATGAAATCCCTTGCCATTGAGAGATTTTCTTATGTAGAGAAAGCACTTCAAAATAAGGAAAGCGACATTATTGTAAAAATTGGATTGCAAACAGATGAAAATGATGAGGATCATTTGGAACATATTTGGTTTAAACTTTTAGATAGTAAAGAGGGTAAATTAAAATGTAAGTTATTGCAAGAACCTTATCATGTAGAGAACATGCATGAAGGAGATGAAGGTTGGTATAGAATAGGGGAAGTTACAGATTGGATAATTTATGAGGAATCATTTCAAATAAATCCAGGTAATGTATATATTTTAGAGGATAAAAAGTGATCTATTTTTAAAAATGGGGAAAGAAATATGTGAAATAAAAATGTATAAGAAATTTTACTATTATGAAAATACAAAGGGCTATAGAATTTAAGGAATGTGGAACTAAATTCCTTTTTTTAATATTAGATACTATGATTGATATGGATGTTTATAAGTTGCACAATACGAATCCTTTTTTTATGCTTAAGGAGCTAAGACCTTAGGATGACATGCTCTCTTTTCATTTATTAGATATTTAATAAATTGAGTATTTGTTTTTTTGACAGTGATTGGAAGAACTTATAAAAAGAGGATAAAAAATTGTAAGGAATGGTTTTAAAGGATATAAATTGACTTCTAAAAGAAAATATATTACCATAAGAATGGTGAGAATATGTTAAAAAAACTATATAAAAAACAGGAGGAAATTATTAATTACCTCATTGTTGGAATTCTTACAACGATTGTATCTCTTGGGAGTTACTATTTATTTGTATGTACGTTTTTAAATCCTAAGGATGCAGTACAATTACAAATAGCGAATATAATTTCTTGGATTTGTGCAGTTGCTTTCTCTTATGTTACAAATCGTAAGTTTGTATTTAAAAGTAAGAACCCGAATCAAATAAAGGAAATTGCTTCTTTTTTATCTTCACGTATTTTAACTCTTTTTATGGATATGATGATTATGTTCATAGGAGTAACATTATTTCATATCAATGATAAAATTGCTAAAATAATAGTTCAAGTAGTTGTGACAGTGATGAATTATATTTTAAGTAAATTATTTGTATTTAAGAAAAATGCATAAATAAAAATTTTTTTGTGTTAAAAATAGAGT
>CATOJL010000137.1 GCA_951800155.1 uncultured Bacilli bacterium
GAATGAAACAAATCCTAAGGCTTGTAAAATCATCAGTGGAGAATATTCCCAATGCAATGTTATAAATATTGATTCTGGATTTTTATATTCTGCCATTACTGAGACTATGAATGCTACCCCCCCGATAAAACTTAGAATCGGATAACATTTTTTTATTTCTTTCCTAAAAATAAAAGCTCCAAATATATAAAATGAAACCCAAGAACCAAGGTAAAATTCATCTATCTGAATTTTTAAATATTCCTTCAAGGCTAAAACAGCCAATATCATTCCACATAGAATTTCCATTTCCTTATTGCTTAAATGGTCTACCATTCTTTTCAAAAATGGCATAAGAATCACTAATCCAAGAAAAGCATACATATACCATAAATGAAAATGTTGACTTGTAAAGAATGACATATAAAATCCTGTAAAGAAACTTTTTATTGATAGCTTAGTAAATCCTAAGGTTTCATTACTCAATTGATAATAAATCGATGACCATATGTAAAATGGGAAGAATATATTACATGCTTTCTTCAAATAAAACGATTTAATATCAGCTAGAAAATCGCTTTCTCCAATTAATGATACTGCAGATAATATGAAAAATATCGGCAATCCAATTCTAACAATATGTTCCGTTAAGAGATATATTAATGAAATTCTATTGTTGTTTATCTTAGACAACCATCCTAATAAATGAATCCCTATTACCATAATGCAGGCTATTATCCGTATATAATTTAGTGCGGTAGATTTCTTAGTCATCCATATCTCCTAAAATAATCTTTGAACAATCTTCTCAAATTCCCCACAAAACTTGCTATTATTACTTTCAAGCCCAGTTTTCATATTTGCCACAATCTCGTCATAGTCTGTAATCTTTTCATAAAGTTCTTTAATATTTTCAACTTCAATAATATTCCCTTGCCTCTTAGCTACTTTACGACAAAAATTCAACTGATGATCATTTACATGTTCATCAAACTCTTTTCTTCTTGGCACAACAATTGGAATTTTTCCAATCTGAAGAGGGGCCATAAATGAAGATGGTCCACCATGAGTAATAACAATTCTTGCCTTTTGAATATACTCTTTCATCTCACTATATGAAAAGAATTCCTTCCATATACAATACTTTGGTTTATATGTAGAGAATCCAGTTTGAATAATAATTTCCTCATCAGTTTTTTCAGCCAAATTATCAATATACTCTATAAGTCTATTAAACTGCTGTTCATGAGTCCCTACTGTCACAAAAATCATTAGAATATACTCCCCAGATTTACTGCTTTCAGATAAATTTTCTTCATTTCTTCCCACTGAACAATGAACTTATCAGCAATCGGATAAACTATCCTTCCCGAAAGAGTTGAATGATCGATACGATCAAAAACTTCGATATATATACATTTAGCTTTAAATAGTTTACCTAAATAGAAAAATGGTACTGCAACAGCAGCTCCTGTAGAAATGATAAGATCTGGTTTTTCTTTTCTAAGGACTTTCCAAGCTAACTTTGTGTTTATGATAAGACCCTTCAAAGAGCGATTTGTTGGGTAATAACAAGGATACATCTTCTCGTTTTCAAGTAGACTTTTTGCATCTTCCTTATCAAAAGTAACCCAAAATCTTTCTATTTTCTCCCAAAAAGGTTTTAACATGTACAGATGCATAAGATGTCCTCCAGATGAACCTACTAAACATACCTTTATATCTTTACTTGATTTAACCTTCTTTCTTGTCATTATCCAATTTCCTCCTTTCCACATTAATATGTTTATCTCTCATTTAATCTAACATCAAATTTCTTACCCACAGTTCTCCATCACCAAATCTTTAGCATATTGTTTCATACAATTTTCTTTCAAATCTTTTGGAGTAAATCCTTTTTCAATCCCTGCCATTTCTCTATATTTATCAAATATCTTAATAACCATTTTCATTGATAGCGGTTTTCCCAATTTAGATAGAAATATCCTCTCATAATATTCACCTTCACATCTAAATCCTTTCCTATCTTCTAACCATTGTTCCATTCTTGTACGCAGTCCTTGAGAAAACAAATAAACTTGTCTCTCCTGTCCTCGTTTCCGGCGGACTGTAAGAACCCCTGTGCTTTGATCATAATCTGCCACTTCAAATCGCAACAATTCACTGATTTCGATTTTATGGTAAAATAAAATTTCCATCATGACCATATCTCTTAAACAGATACGTTTTCTAAATTCACTATCTAATGACTCATATTCATGAGTTATAGCCATAAAAAAGGCATCCGATTCCTTCTTAGACAATACTCCTCTCTTTTGAGACTTTCTGCCCAATCCTCTTGCTAAATTTAAGGAACGATGGAGACTGATAATATCATGATTTGATAGATAAGCTAAATAATATCCCAGTACTCTACTCTTTCTGCATACTGTAGCAGAACTCATCTTCTTTTCTATGGCTAAATACTTTAAATAATCTTCCATCCAATCTTCCAAACAGGTTGCTTCTGATTTTATGCTATGCTCTAAATCAAAGCTTCCTTTCATTCTACTAGACAGGCTATCCTTCTGTTTCATCCAGGCACAAAAATGTTCTAAATCCAAACGGTATGCTTTTTCTGTCCTATTATCTAGTCCTTGTCTAATAACATGTTCATTTATAAAGCCGTCTATTAAATTTTTAGAATTCATCTCATAGCCTGACAAACAGAATACACCTCCCTATTTTGGAAATTTTTCTGAAAAACCTTTATATTGTGAGATAGTTCTTTTTACTACATTAATCATTTAATTACAGATTTTTAGGCTACAGTACATAATTCTTTTTAATTAAACTTCAATTTTTAATAATTATTTGAAGTTATTTGGCTATTAAATTACATGCTACATCACCAATATAAGCATAAACATGATAAAAACCGTTTCTTGCTTCACAGTATATAGCATGAATTAAATCATTATTTCTAATAGGAAATGAATCTATTTCTTTATAATTAGCTATACTTTTTAAATGAAAGATAAATTTTGCACCACAAAGTATACTTTTTGGATAATTCACCGACTTGGTAAAGATAGCCAAAGAAAAAAGAAGATTTTCTATTGACTTTTGGTGAAATTCATAGTAATCTTGAAAAGGTTAAAGAAAAAAGAAACCTGTACCAAAAAGTATACCTTTTGGCACAGGTTTTTCGTATTAATACACCATATCCTGTTTAAGCAAGCCACCATTCCTATAACTATCTATTCTTGAAATCCAAACCCTGAATGAAATCCTCTTCCCTATATCATCTCCATTACACCATCTGCAGCAAAAACACTAGCAAACAACATCCCATAGAAACAACAAACAAACTGACTTTACAATACCCCATAACCATAGCAGCTCCAAATCCTATCAAAGATACCCACATCTCATCTGTAGATTCCAAAATTGCTGGAAAGGTCATAACAGATAGAGTTACATAGGGAACATAAGTTAGGAAGGAGCGAAAGGTCCGATTCTTAATCTCTTTTCTTAAGAGCGTTAAAGGGATAACCCGAATTAAATAGGTAGTTACTGCCATTACCAGGATATACATATAATTTTTCATAATTGCCACCATTCCTTTTTAG
>CATOJL010000138.1 GCA_951800155.1 uncultured Bacilli bacterium
CTCTTTTTTCGCATAAATATTCTTATCAAAGTGCATAGCAAGTTGATAACAAAGATTTCTCTGCCATGTACGAAAGGGAATTAAAAAAGGAAATATCTGCGTTATTCTTTTTCTTGCCATACTATATCCTCCTATCCATCGATTTGAAACGACCATAAATTTCTAATTTGACCTTGTAGTGTTTCATAACTCCAAAGTTTTTGACTACGTTCTTTACTATTTGGATCACGAACAATAAATTTTCCTTCTTGTATACCCACAAGCAAAATAAAATGTCCCGTTGTTGTAAAATCTCCTTTTCGCATACTGCATACAATTGGATGTCCTTTTTTTAATTCTCTTACCATAATCGACTGATTGAGGGAAATTTCTATTCCACGGATTCCATATTCTTTCACTCCATTTGTCATGAAACGCCAACTTGTCCCACTCCCTTCTTTATAATATCCCTTTTTTTTCGCATCATTTGCTATTTTATAAGGTGTAATATCATTTCTTCCTGTAAGTCCTGCTATCACCATAGATAATACAGTTGGGCCACACCCATTCACAGCAATCACATTGTCACCATAAATTCCATAACCCCATCTTTTATCATATTGCAATAAAAGAGGATATTCTCCTTTTGTAACTTTCCCAATCGTATCTGCATAAACCTGTCCCTTTTTATTTAGAAAATCAAGGACATAGTCAGTCATATCTATATTTCTTACTAACATTTCGAGTATTTCAGAAGGATATTCTTCTATATTTTGAATAATCTTCGTAATTCTTTTATCTTTTAAAGCGAACTGTTCTAACTGTTTCTGTATGGAATTTACCACAGTTGAATGATTGTTTTCTAAATCACTTCCTACTTTTTGAGTAACTAATTCACTTTCTGTTTGGTGGAGAATGATTCTATATCCTACCAAACTAATTAAGAAGAGCAACAGAAAAAGAAATATTTTTGCTTTTGGCTTTATTATTCGCTTTTTTCTTTTCACAGAACGAATTCCCCCTTTTCTCATCGAAAGAAAATCTTCCTGTATACATTATATAAAACTCTTATTTCTTATTCTTTAACTTATTCTTATAAATTTCTTAATTTTTTCTTAATCTCTCAAAAAAAACACCATAAAACGATTATAAGCTTTATGGTGTTTCAATTGTATTCTTTACAATCGGCAGTTCTACACGAAAAGTAATATACTCATCACTCGTAACACTTATCTTTCCTCCATGCAGTTCTACAATTTCCTTGGCAATCGCAAGTCCTAATCCACTTCCTCCTGTTTTACTCATTCGAGCAGAATCCAAACGATAAAATCTTTCAAATATACGATTTAATTTTTCTTCTGGTAGATGTCTTCCTTTATTTTTTATAGTAAGTAACACTTCCTCTTCTTTTTTATCCACATAAACTTCAATTTTTTTATCTGTACTATAATAAATAGCATTACGAATTAAATTATTGCAAACACGGGCTAATTTATCTGAATCTCCTAACAAAGTCATTCCTTCTTTTGGCGTATAACAAATTTCCCTATCCATTTCTTTTAAAAGAGGGTAAAAATCATCTATCATTTGTTCTATCATCATATTTAAATTAATTTCTTCTTTTTCTAAAACGATCGTTTCTGCATTAAATCGTGTAATTTCAAAAAGTTCATTGATTAAATCCTCTAATTTATAGGATTTATCTAAGGCAATGTTTATGTATTTTTCTCTTTGCCTACAGGGCATATCCTTGATTTCATCTAGTAAAGATAAATAGCCAATCATAGAGGTAAGTGGCGTCTTTAAATCATGGGCCAAATAGACGATCAAGTCATTTTTCTTTTGTTCACTTTCTTTAGCAAGGCGTTCATTCTGTAAGGATTCTTTTTTTAAATGATTCAGTTTAATCTCCATATCTTCTAGTTCACTTGGTAATTTGACATATTCTATTTCTTTATTTAAAAGCTTCTGTGTAGCCCCTGACAAAGCATGTAAATAAGAAAATACTTTTTTTAATAAGCAATATAATAAAAGAAGGACAAGAATAACCCAAAGGAGCAGTAAAAAGGGCAGAAAAAGATGATCATTCAATAAAAAACGAAAAAGTTCCCGCATTTGATAGTACAAGTTAGGGGAATAATTATATAACCATCCAAAATCCAATTGTGTAATAAGAAAAATGCTTATAAATAGAACAAGAGGGACGCAGAATGTGACAAGAAAAAGGGTTATAACAAAATCCTTAAATGTTTTATTTAAAAGTCTATCTTCATTCTTTTTCAATTTTATACCCTACTCCCCATATCGTTTTTATATATTTAGGATTTTTTGTAGCATCCTTCATTTTTTCTCTTAAATGTCTAATATGAACCATCACTGTATTATTATCCTTTTCATAATATTGCTCTTTCCATACTTCCATAAAAAGAGTATCAACCTTTACCACACTTCCTCTATTCTCACATAAACACCACAAAATAGAAAATTCAAGTGGCGTTAATGAAATAGACACATCATTTAGGTAAAATTCATGTGTCGTTTTATTTATGCGAATATTCCTGAATGTAAGATCATTCTCATCTTGTGTAATACTGTTATATCTTGTATATCTTCTTAACTGGGCCTTTACTCGAGCCACCAATTCAAGTGGTTGAAATGGTTTTGTTATATAATCATCCGCTCCTAAAGTAAGTCCAGAAATTTTATCTACATCCTCCACTTTCGCTGTAACAAATATAATAGGAAAATTATAAGATTCTCTTAGTTTACTACATAAAGAAAATCCATCAATTTCAGGCATCATTACGTCTAATATGGCTAAGTCTATTTTTGTATGTTCTAAAAGAACTAGAATATCTTTGCTACTATAATATTTATGAACAATATATCCCTCATTCTCTAAATAAATCTGTATTAAATCGGCTATTTCTATTTCATCATCGACAACTAAAATATGCACCTATACCATCTACTTTCCTATAATAAAAAGCTAGATATTTCTACCCAGATTTATCTCAATTTTGTTAGCTTCCTAGGATAAATCCATAAATCCAAGCTTAAAATACATCTTTTCAAGCATAAGTATACTCTTAATTTTTTTAAAAAGCAATTCAATTTCTTAAGAGGCTAAAGAATAATATGGAGTTACTATTCTAGTAACAAATGTTTTAAAATCTTTTTTCGTTTATTTTTGGGCATTTTTAAAAAATTCGCCACTTTTCCACCCCTTTTTTATTTTTTTCGTTGTTCAAAAAAAATTTGAATATTTTTATGTTAAAAAAAACAGCTTTCGATAAACTGTTTTTTTGTTTCTAAATGGTAGTCTATACGGGATTTGAACCCGTGTTTCTGCCTTGAGAGGCACCCTCTCAAG
>CATOJL010000139.1 GCA_951800155.1 uncultured Bacilli bacterium
GAATAAGTTTATACATAGTTATGGATTTGATGGCTATCTTGAAAAAATGCTTACTCAGAAGCAGGCAGAAGAGGAGATGACAAAACTTTTGCTTCCTAATAAAGAAAAAAAATAATCTTGCAGGAGCCTTTAGAAGCATATTTCTAAAAAAGATATGTTATTTCATATAAAAAGAACAATTTATTTGGATTGTTCTTTTTATATGGGTAGATATTGGATAATAAAAAGATTCTTAAATCTCTTAGGATAAAGGAAGGAAAAAGAGCAGTTTCTTTTTTAAAATGCAGTTTTTTACTTAGGAGGAAGGATTTTATTTATAATGTATACATATAAGTTTTTATGATGAAAAAGAACCATCATTTTGATGGCTTCAACGGAAGGTATAAATACCCATTTACACAACTTTTTCGAAACTCCCTACTTTCTAAACACTACGCCTCGGTCCTCGTAACCTTTTTTAATTTTGGTCATATCACGATACATGCCTTCTTCAATTTCATATCTATAACTTTCTGGTTCAAGATTTTTATCTATATCTTCAAGTTCTTTTGAAATATCGTAAGAGGCTCTAACAAATTGGAAGGAAATATCATTACCATATTCCTTTTCACCGTAGTTTCCCTCAATGATAACATAATGAACATTGACAGTTTCTTTTGTACTACTATCAAAGTCTGGTTTTCTTATTACATCAAACGAGTTTCCAACACTACCAACATTTATTAATGTTTTATTATATAGTTTATCTAAATATTGGTGGTGAATATGTCCATATAATACTATATCTGCTATTTCTTGTGAAGGAGTTAGCGGACTTGGTTCAAACATTGTTGATTTCGTTTCTATTGTGTCAAGATTTAAAACAACTTCATCATCTTTCCTAGGGGAAGCATGAAAAACTCTAACTAAGCTTCCGCTCATATAAAATTCAAAACAAAAAGGTAAGGATTGTAAATATTTTCTATTTTCTTCTGTTAAGAGTTGTCTATTCCAATTAATTCGTTTTTGTTCTAATTCTGGTAAAGCATCCATGTCATGTTCTTGTGTAAAATATCTATCTGTATTGCCACTAATTACGACAAAACAATTTTCTTTAATCAAATCTATACATGCATTAGAATGTGTTCCTTTTGCTATAATATCACCTAAACATATCACTTTATCAATGCCACGATTTTTAATGTCTAGTAAAACTTTTTTTGTTGCTTCAAGATTTCCATGTATATCTGAAATTACTGCTATTTTATCCATATATATATCGCCTCACAAAAATTATACCACATATTTCAATGATTTTCCATTTTAAACTGTTTTTCGTTTTTTAATTATCACTTAAAATAATTTAAAACTTATTTATTAGAATATTCTTTCTTCTTCTTATGAATAGATCGAGATGTGCATTTCAAAACATTATGAACTTTTTTTGTAATGAATTAGAAGTTCATTTAATAGAACTATACATTTTATTAAGAAATGTTGTATAATAAGTTTATATAAAAGAAGCAAGCATCTAAGTGTTAGCTTGTTTTTTTGAAAGGAAGTTATATTTATGAGAAAATTTAAATTTCTAGTGTTCTTACTTTTTTTTAGCTTTTTGATATGTGGGTGCATCAAGAAAGAGGAAAAAGAACCAACAAGCACAAATACACCTCTTTTATTTGAGGTGACAAAAGAGGGAAATCATAATAAACTTTATCTTTTTGGGTCCATTCATGCTGCAGAAGAAAACTTATATCCACTTCCAGACTATGTAATGGATGCTTATAAAAACAGTAAAGTGTTGGCTGTTGAATTTGATTTAATAGAATATATGAAAAATTTGCCAAAACAGATGTTAGATTTAAAAAAGTTTATGAATCCGAATAACAAGTCAATTAAAGATTATCTTTCCGATGAAATTTATGAGGAAAGTGTCAAAATTCTTACAAATGCTGGAATTTATAATTCTATGTTTGACATCTATAGTCCTATGATGTGGTATACTTTACTTGAAAATGCTGTTATAGCTGATGTTGAGCTTGAAACGACATATGGAGTTGATGAATATCTTTTGCAATTAGCAAAAGAAGATACAAAAGAAATTCTAGAACTAGAATCAGCAGATTATCAATATGAAATTTTATCTAGTTTTGATTATGAAACGCAAGTTCAATTATTAGAACAAGGAATACAAGAATATGAAATGTCTAAGAAAAATATGGTAAAATTCTATGATCTTTATAAACAGGGAAATAAGAAAGAATTAGAAGAAATTGTATTTTTAGATATGGATGATGCAAATCCATCTATGAGTGAATATACAAATAAGCTAGTTACAGTTAGAAATCAAAATATGGCTATATCTTTAGAAAAAGCTTTTGAAAGTGGACAGAATGTATTTTGTACTGTAGGACTTGCCCATATTATAGGTGAAGGGGGGATTGCTTCTTTATTTGAACAACAGGGGTATACAGTTACTATAGTCAAATAATTAGGACTAATATGCTAGAAAGGGTAGTTATTATAAAAATGTTAAAGTTCGATAAAACCAAGTAAAAAAGGTATTTATGGAACTTTTTTCTTTATCTAACTATTTTAAACTATCATAAAAAGATAGAGAATATAGGAAACGTTGTGAAAAGAGAGAAATTTGGATAGGGTAGAAGAAAATATTCTTCATGTATATTTTAGATAAGGTGTCCTCATAAAAAAGATCCATCAAATTGATGGATCCAACGGAAGATATAAATTATTATTTACACACCTTTTTCGAAACTCTTCCTTTTTTATATCTTTTTATTTGCTAAATTCTTTTTTAGGATATAACCTAGACCTATCAAACTAATTAAGGAAAGACTATTTATAATTACGAAAGTATTTAGATTATCATAAGTTTGCGGAACGACAGTATCTTGATAAACTAAAGCATAACTTGAAAATTTATCTGATTCAAAATGAATCGTTTTATTGTCATCAGTCAAGGTCTTTATGACACTTACTTCTCCATTATGATATCTTAAAACATAGTATTCCCTATAAACATCTTCTTTATTTTTCTCTAATGTAGAGGGTATATTCAATGTTACTTTATAATTTTTTCCGGGTTCATATCATTTTTTGTAGCTATTTTTTTACAAAGGATAAACTATCTTTTTCTTATTCTAAGTTATTAAATCCAATATGGAACTCCACCTGTTAATTTCAAAAAATTCTTTAAAAAACCTTTTTTTGATTCTACAAAAGTTGGAATATCTTCCCAATCACTAATATTAGTTAAATTGGCTAGAATAACACAAATTACAAGATCC
>CATOJL010000140.1 GCA_951800155.1 uncultured Bacilli bacterium
AATCACAACGTTCATGTCCTTTTTTTACAATACAAATTTACTTCTACCCCTTATAATTAAGAAAAGGGAGGCGAAATGATGTATAAAGAAATGACACCAAACATTATGGTCGAAAATGTAAAAGAAACAATTGATTTTTACACAAATTATTTAGGATTTGAGATAGTCGTTACTGTTCCTGAACAAGGAGAAACACTTGACTTTGCCATTATGAAAAAAGATAACATTTCTATTATGTTTGAATCAAGAACATCTTTATGTAAGGAATATCCTACTTTAAAGTTAGAAGAGATTAAACCCTCTTTTACCCTATTTATAGTTGTTTCTAATGTAGAAGAGTTATATAATAACTTAAAAGATAAGGTAAAAATTGCAAAAGAAATACACCAAACATTTTATGGAAAACTAGAATTTGCCATTTTTGATAACAACAACAATATTTTAACGATCTCTTGTTAGAAAGGATTGAGTTTTATGGCAACGACAAAAGAATATCGTGATTTTATTTTAGAACAATTACATGTACTTGAAACAATTACTTGTAGACCGATGATGGGTGAATACCTTTTATATTATGACAATATTTTATTTGGAGGCATTTATAATCACCAATTATTAGTAAAAAGAGTCGAAAAAAACAAAAAATACAACTTACCTGAGGTCATTCCTTATAAGGGTGCGAAACCTATGTATTTTGTAGATGAAAATCTGCCCCTTGATCAATTAAAAGATATTGTTCTAGATACTTGTAAAGATTTACCAAGAAAAAAAGAAAAAACAAATTGATGTTTTAATCTAGATTTTAAATCTAGTTTTTTATTGTACCTAAAGGGATTTTCTTAATTCATCAATTTCTTTTTGCATAGCACATACCATCTTTTTTAACACCTCAATTGTTTCCTCCGTTGAAGGCTCTTTACTACTTGCTATATCTCTTTCTGCTTGTACTTGTTTATAAAAAGCATTCGTACATAAAACTTGTGCAGTTAGCATAAGCCAGTTCCCAAGAGCGTTCTGTTCATTAGCAGTTAAATCATCAATTAGTAAATACCCTACGATTATGGCACTGAAGGAAAATACTTTTGGGGAAACATTTGGTATTAAACTCATGGGATCTTCCTCCTAATTTCAGTTTATGATCCTTTTTTCTATCAAGTTCAAGTTCTCTCCTCTATCCATACATTATTGATCATTTTCTTTTTTTCCAAACTTGATTCCTTCTCTTATCCAGTTCAAAAAGAAAAGGAAACCAATTGTTAAAAGTAAAACAAATCCATAATGAACAAAACTATGATTTAAAATTGGGATTCTTTTTGCCATAAAATGGGCAAGAATTATAAAAATGGGGTGCAGAATGTAAATCCATGAAGCAAATGCTCGTAAATTCGTATGATTTCCACCCCTATTTGCTATGACAAAAGAAAAGAAAAAATAAGAAAAGGGAAGAAGAGAAAAGTACATACTATTATGTTTTGGAATTTCGTTAAAATAAAGAATTCCCCCTTCACATAATAAAGCAATTCCACTTAGAAAAAGAAGAGGCATAGATTGTATAGTTTGTTCTTCTTTTTTTGCTATTAAATACCCTATAAAAAGAAAAATAGGAACATAAAAAAGACCATTTCTTGTATAAGTGGAGAAAGTAAAAAGCACATCATAAAAATCTCGCAAAAGAGCAATGTCTTTGATAATCCCATAATAAGAATCACCAAAAATCCCTATCAAATAGAAAAGAAAAACGACAACTCCTACTTGATTTTGTTTATATTTTTTAAGAAGAAAATAAGTAATCCATATACCTAAAAGTAAAGCAGGAAAATACCATAAGTGATAAAAAGTTCCATTGATAAAAATATCTTGCAAAAAAGAAAGTATGCTTTTTTGTTTAAAATATCCATTGTAAAACAAAAAAGGTAAATAAATTAAAATACTTATAAAGTAAAGAGATAGAATTTTCTTCGTATAAAGGATTAATTTCTTTTTATGTTCCAAAGATTTTGGTAATAAATAATATCCAGTTATCATTAAAAAGATAGGAACGGCAATGCGAAAGAAAACCCGAGTAATCATATAATCTATATCTTCCCCTAGAAAGGTAAACGGATAGACATGAATTGCTACAACAAATAACGTACATAGAAAACGAAGAACGTCTATATTTATTCTTTTATCCATTTTCATTCATCATCCTCCTTATCAAACTGAACATGTCTTTATTATTTCCATTTATATTATCCTATGCGCTATCTCAACTTCTATTTCTTTTTCTTAGAAAATAGAGGAAGTATTCGAATCTTGCTAGTGTATTTCTTCCCTCTTTATCTTCGTCATTTCTTCTTTTCTTATTCTTTCACCTCTGCTTAATTCATGTATCAAGTACACTTAAGCCTTTTACATTTCCCGCAATTCCAAAAACATCTCCTTCTCTAGATCAAATAAATTTTTCACCTTTTTTACAATTCCTCTATTTCTATCTCTTGGGGAAGTGGATAATCCACCTCTACCATTTCATCATACAACTTTTCTTGTTTTAATTCCTTCTTTGTTTGTTTATCCTTTATAGTTCGTATGACCTCAACCATTTCAAATATCTTTCCCTGTTTTCGGGCATATTTAAAATTTCGATTGGAAATCAATACTTCTTCCTTTGCCTCTTCACTTGCCAAAATACAAACATACATATTTTCTTCATCAAATGTAATTGAAATTTGGTATGTATTTTTTGTATTATTTCGTACCTTTAAATCGAGCCAACCACTGCTTATAGTAGCATCTACCCCTTCTAAAGCACCTCTATCAGGACTAGGTAGAGATTTTACCTTATGGGCATGTCTTTCCACAATCGTAAGAGGTGTTTTTAGAAATGCATAATACAAAGTATTGCTTAAATGACAAATGCCCCCTCCCTTTCGAGCAACAATTTTCCCATCAATTAAAACTAATCCTTTTTTATATTTTCCATATTTCTTCCTTTGTTGCGCTAAATAACAAAAAGAAAATGTTTCATTTGGATAAATATAAATTTGATTCATCGTTTTACTCAATATTTTTAAATTATCGACTTTATTTTTTTGATAGACGATTGCATACCCACTCTCTTCATTTATCATTTTTGTTTTCTCACAGACTACGACATGTGGAAGAAAATCCCCTCTTTTTTCGCATAAATATTCTTATCAAAGTGCATAGCAAGTTGATAACAAAGATTTCTCTGCCATGTACGAAAGGGAATTAAAAAAGGAAATATCTGCGTTATTCTTTTTCTTGCCATACTATACCC
>CATOJL010000141.1 GCA_951800155.1 uncultured Bacilli bacterium
TTTAGCAATCCGAAAGAAACAAAAGAGTTAAGATTGACCCACAATTTAATTGCATCTAATGCTGGATTTCCTAAACTTATGGAGATATATGATAAAGATCCTTTTTTAAAACTTAAGAAGGAGTTTATAAAAAATATTAAAGGGAAAGAAATAACTGTTGATGAAACACAAACTTTCGATGAAGTAGTAAATTCTGTAGATTGGATATTCTCGAATAGAGTACGAGATGTTAGTAAGAGAGGAAGAAAACAGATTGAGGTTTTTTTGGAAAATACTGAAAATGCAAAATATTATGATTTAGTCAAAGACAAACCTTTTAGTATGGTAAGACGAATATATTTTGATAAAGATAATCTTATTTCGGATAAAAAGGAAATAGATGAAGAAAGGTCAACGCAATCAAAGCGTGATAAGCTTATTCGACATTTATTTAAAATTCAATCAATAGTAGAATTTTATGAGATGAAAGATTATAATGAGTTTATTCGGAAAACATCATTTAGAATTAGAAGTCAATTAGATAAAAGGAGGATAAAGGAAAAAATTGATACTATTGTTGGTATGAAAAAAAGTACAATAGCTGAAGTGATATCATATGCACATGAGAGTGGCTTGTGTTTAAAGGATGATAATATTGAAAATTTTATTAAGGAAAATGAGTATCTATATACCAGAGTTTCTAATGTTGAATATGAAGAATTTATAAATTTATATGCGTATTTGGAAGGGTATTCTCCTTTTTCAACGCAACATAAAATCAAGGGAGAAGAATTCAAAAATGTATTGGTAATTCTAGATAATGGGAAATGGAATGATTATAATTTTGAGTATTTATTTGACCCTTCACATGTAAAATGTAATCAATCTGTACGAATGCGAACACAAAAATTATTTTATGTGTGCTGTACACGTGCAATGGAAAATTTAGTGGTATATTGTAAAAAACCAACGGAATCTATGATAAGTACTGCTGAAAAATGGTTTGGTAAAGATAATTGTCAAGAAATTTAAAAATTTGGAAATATATTTTTGTTAAACTATTGTGTTGATACAAAAGAAAACCTCGTAGAAATCCTTTGTTTTAGACACTTTGCAAAGCATTTCATGTTCAATTCGGAGGATAAAAAAACCGAAATAAGCACATCAAAAGCTACTTTGACATTTCGGTGGCAGTTGATATTGAGTGTGGGAACACAAACAGAAGATAAAGGGTTTGGGTAATCAACGTGTCTATGTAGTATCCACTTTGCTGATAAAAAGCGGGCAACAAGCTCTTAGAAATTGAATGGGATAAGCGTATCATTAGAGATAGTGGTACTCTTATTTTTTGGGTTGAATCGTACCTTTGATTGGTTTGAGATTTATCTATAATAATGAAACAAAAAAGGTTGGTGTTGATTATGGGAGAAAAGAAAAATCATTTGTATGTGGATAGTCAAGAACGGAGCATTTTATTACATATGAGTGTAAGCATGTGCAGCTGGCGACACAGGAAGATTTTGATAGGTTCTGAGAATAATTTTTTGTGAAATGCATAAAATATTCCCAACTTTATTCCCAATGTGTTATAATGATTATATTGGGAATAAAAGTTGGGAAAAGGATGATAATTTATGAATATCGAAAAATTAGTTTTAGATTTATGTGCATATGACGATGAACAGGAATGGTTTGAATTTAAAGAAAACTGGTTTCAGCCAGAAGTTCTGGGTGAATATATATCAGCATTGTCAAATGCAGCAGCTTTTCATTATAAGACACAAGCATATTTTATATGGGGTGTAAATGATGAAACTCATGAAATTGTAGGTACGACATTCAATCAGTATTGTGATCATAACAAAGAGCCATATCAAAATTTCTTGGCAAGAAATTTGTCACCAAGTATCAACTTTTCATTCGAGGAAGGAACCGTTGATAATAAAAGAGTTGTTGTATTGGTGATTCCGGCTGCAGAGGAGATACCAACGGCTTTTAAAGAAAAGAGATACATTCGTATTGGATCTTCTAAAGCAAATTTAAAGGATTATCCCAAAAGGGAAATTCAGTTATTTAAAATTTTAGATGGGAGAGTGGAGACGATTGAAACATTACCGGCAAAATATCAGGAACTGACATTTTCTAAATTGTTTGGATATTATGGTTCAAAAGGAATCGTACTAAATGAAAAGACCTTTGAGAAAAATCTTGGATTAAGGAATAAGGATGGAGAATATAACCTGTTGGCACAGCTACTTTCAGATAATTCACATTTCCCGTTACGAGTATCAATTTTTGAAGGAGAAACCAAAGGTTCTAATTTATTCTCTGTACGAGAATTTGGTAATAATTGTTTGCTCTATACTTTGGATGAGGTTTTAAGATATGCAGATGTATTAAATTTGATTCAGACAGACGAGAGCGAGCGTGTTGTGGAGCGTCCAGAAACACCTCTGTTTGATAACAGAGCTTTTAGAGAAGCAATTATAAATGCTATTCTGCATAATCTGTGGATTAGTGGAAATGAACCTATGATTTCTGTATTCTCAAACAGAATTGAAATCTTATCGAGAGGAACGTTGGCACCGGCACAGACTATGGAAGGATTTTTCTTGGGAGAATCAATTCCAGTAAATGAAAAGCTATCAGAGATCTTTTTGCAGTTGCATATCAGTGAGAAGTCTGGTCGAGGAGTGCCTAAGATTATTGAAACTTACGGAAAGGAAGCATTTACTTTTAGAGAAAATTCCATCGTTGTAACAATCCCGCTTCAGAAGATTAAAAAAGTTGGGAAAAAAGTTGGGGATAAAGTTGGGGATAAAGTTGGGAATAAAAAAGGATTAAATTCAAGAAGGCAAAGAATTATTACAGAAATGAGAGATAATCCTAATATTACCACAAGTGAATTACATCAAATACTGGAAATTAGTGAAACAGCAGTGGAAAACAATCTTACATTCCTGAAAGAGAATGGATATGTAGAAAGAGTTGGATCTAAAAAGACTGGTTATTGGAAAGTGCTTGAGTAAGCTGTTAAAAATTATATAAAAATGAGATGAAGCATCTATCAAAAATGGTAGGTGCTTTTACTATGCAAGGAAGTGAGAAAATGTACAAATTTGGTATAAAGGAGATTTCAA
>CATOJL010000142.1 GCA_951800155.1 uncultured Bacilli bacterium
GACAACAGACTGGTCTTTATTATAGCTATATTCTGTTGTCACACCATTTTCATAAAAAAAGCCAACTAATTTACACAAAAATATGTAACATTCATTGGCTTTTTTCTCTTTTGTATTTTTTCAATTTGCTTTTATTGCAATTTTTTTGCAGTATTTTCATCTGCAATCGCTTTTTCAGTTTCTCCTAATAAACGATATACTTTTGCTCTTTCTGAATAAGAAACTTTATCTTTTGGATTACCTTGAATTGCTTTTGTATAATCTGCAATTGCCTTTTCATATTCTCCTAATTGATAATAACTATTTGCACGAGCATAATATGGCTCTATCATAGTCCACTTTAATTCAAGTGATTTAGTTAAATCTTCTATTGCCTTTTGATGTTCTCCTATTTTATTATAAGCATAACCACGATTACAATAGGCTTCTTGAAAATATGGTTTTAATGTTATTGCCTTAGTTAAATCTTCTATTGCCTTTTTATAGTCTCCTAGTTCATCATAACTATAAGCACGATGATAATAATTTTCTGCACTATTTATATTTAACATAATAGCCTTACTCAAATCATCTATTGCTTTTTGGTGTTCATTTAAATAAGCATAACTATCACTACGCCCTACGTACCCCTCTACATAGTTTGTATCTAATTTTAATGTTTTATTAAAGCAGCATATTGCCTTTTTATAGTCTTTTAATTTATTATATATAGTTCCCAAAAGATAATAAGCTTTTTTGTAATCAGTATTTAATGTAATTGCTTTTTTTAAATCGCTGATTGCTTTTTTATAGTCTTTTAAGTCAATATATTCTATTGCACGATTAGTATAAAGTTCTTCGTCATCTTGCAATACAATTTTTTGATTTAAAAATCTAATTTTTTTCATAATTCTCTTATAAGCATCATAAGTATAATTATGTGTATTACAAAAATCTGAACTATATTCTTCAAATTCTTCTTGTTCTCCCTCGTATTCTTCCATCCTTTTTACATACTCAGTATCAAACCAATAGTTTTCAAACAAACTTTTTTTTATCTTTATATGATATTTTTTATAACATTCTTTTAAGTTTATTTGCTTTTTTAAATATTCTAAATCTTCTTTTTCTCGGTTTACTTCTAAATGATACAATTCATGAGTTCTTACAAATTCTGTATAGGCAGAAGATTCTGCCTCTTCTAATGTTTTAAAGTTGAAAGAAGTAGAAGTAATATATTCTTTTTCTAATATTTCTAAATCTATTTTAAAATAATATTCCATAAATTCCTGTATGACATAAAAAGCTACATTATAGTCATCAGAGGAAAACACATAATTATCTTCTGTTACTAATAATGTGAATATATAATACATTTGTCTTACTAAACTGGATAATAGTATAGCTTTTTCCTTTAATATGTTATATTCATCAGTATAATAGCCATATTCGCCATATTTATCATCATATTCATCATATGCATTATCATATTCATCGTCTGAAATAAAATCATATTTTTTACCATTTAAGATATAATCCCAATATTTTTCTATAATATTACTCAAATGAGGTATATAACTTCTCATTTCACCTTCTGCAAATTTTTGATAAGTATAAAAAATTCTTTCTAAAATAGATAAAAAAAAGAGTTTTTGTTTGTTATGTGATAAGGTTTGTGCAAAATTTATTAATTCTTTTTTATAGTCCTTTGTCATTTTGTTAAATCATCTCCTTAAATATTGTTCTAGATTAAAATGGGGAGTTGCACTCCCCATCTTCCTTGCTTTTTACAACACAAATAAGTTTTGTGATAGACCAATTTTTGATGGATTTTTATTTTATCAATTTAATAACACCCTTAATTAATTTTACTTGTCTAAATGCGTATAATCTCTTGAATATACATAATTATTATCTTCACAATACCCTGTTCCATTTAATACTTTTTCTCTGTTTTGTATTACTTGACAACTTGGACAAGCAAGATGACTACAAAATTGTTTCGCTTCTACTATATCATCTAATTTTTTTCCTCGTTGTATTCCTCGTGCTTCCGCATGATGTGTTCCAATTTTAAATTTATTTTCTGATACTTTAATTTCGTTTGAATCACTATATTCTTTATGAACTTTCAATTTTTCATCTAATTCTTTTCTTATATCTTTTTTAGGTTGTTGTACCGCTTTAAATCTTGTTCCTGGTCCTTCTACTATTTCTACATTCTCTTTTCCAAATATTTCATATGCTTTTTGTTTTGCTTTATCTCCTATTTTTGTCTGATTAGAACTTACTATTACTTTTCCTTTTTTTATTAATGTAAGTGCCATTGGTTCTTTGCCACCCGATCTGCTTCCATCAGAACCATAGGAGTATTTTTTAACAGTAGTGCCATTTGATAGTGTGTCCTCTCTCTCTGTATAACCATATTCCGCTGCATGTATTTCATCAATACATTTTTGTAATATTCTTGCTTCCCAATTATATGGATTACTTTCAATAATATTACCATTTTCATCAGTTACCTTATATTGGTCTACTCTTTCTTGTATTTTTCTAATTTCTTCTTCTGATAATCTATTACATTTTGCATGACCACTAGGGTCAATCCACAACAATGGATTATTGACAACATACACATAAAGGTTTAATCCATCGCCCCTATACACATCTTCTTGTGTAAAGCGTGCTATCACTGGGTTGTAGAACCTTGCTCTCAAGTAATACTGTTCTGTTTCTTGGTCTTGCTGTTCTCCTGCATATTTGAAAACATTCTCTACATTTTCCTGTTGCTCCCTCATATTTCCAAATACATCATACTGATAACTGTTTTCTATTTCCTCATCAGTGTTGGTTAAATGAGTAATATCCCCATGTTCATTTTGGTGATAATAGTAGCTATTGTTGTCTGTTTCTTTTTTGACAAGCCCATAGCCTCTCACTTCTCTGCTTTTCAGTTCGCCATATTTGTTGGTTTCTGCTGTAATGCTCCAACCATCAAAAATATAGTTGTGCGTTTCTCCATTGACTTCCTTTTTATAGCGGAAGCCCAAAGGGTCATATTTATTTTTGATAGTATCGCCGTTTTCCGTTGTGACTTGTCTTGTTCTGTTGTATATGTCGTATTGGTATGTTGTT
>CATOJL010000143.1 GCA_951800155.1 uncultured Bacilli bacterium
AAGGAGGTGTGAGCGACACTCTATCTAAGTTACTATAAGTATATAAAATTATAATTATAGTGGCAATAGGTTTATAGGTAAATCCTTTATTAAAAACCTAAATACATTATACAAGGAGGTTTTTGATGTTGAATAAGAAAGATGAAATTTTGAAATTGTATTATGAAGAACATTTAAAACAACAAGATATTGCTCAAAAAGTTGAAGTTTCTCAAGGTTACGTATCACAAGTTATAAAAACTGATAAGAGATATAATGATAATAGAGAAACCAAACACAAAGCATCTATAATAAAAAAAGCAAATTATAATAAACAATATTATAAAACTTATAAGCGACCTAAAAAAGAAGATATTTCATATCAAGAAATGCAAGCACAACTTGAAAAAGATATTGCTGAATTATCTTATTACCGTAGCTATAATATGTCTGATTATGATTTTGTTAAATGTAATTCAAGTGCTTATCATAGAAATAGCAAAGGTAATTTATCATTAGTAAATGGATTAACAGTTGGGTTTGATGTTCCTAAAACAGTAAATATGAATATCAAAGTGCCAACGCAAAGGTATAAACACAGATTTTGTATATGTTAGTAATATGTTATTTAAGACTTCTATTAGATAGAGGTCTTTTTTTTACACTTTAGAAAGAACAGGAGGAATTGTCATGGGTAAGAAAACAAAAAAGAAAGATGAAATAGTTATAATAAACAAGTTTAAAGAGAACTCTGCTGAAGATGTAAGAGTTTCTATAGCAAAGATTTTTGAGATGTTTTGCAATATGCAACTAACGAAGAAATAAGAAATATACAAATTTTAGACAAAATTTAGTTTACATCTATAATTTAGTTTACACCTATAATTTAGGCTATTGATTTTTATATTAAGTTATGTTAAATTAAAAGCATAAATTATAGGTGGAACTTACTAAAGGAAAAGGAGGATAAATTGCTAGTAAGTAACACGAAAGTATATAACTGTGCTTTATATTGTAGATTATCAAGAGATGATGAATTACAAGGAGAAAGCAACAGTATAACAAATCAAAAAGAAATTTTAAAACAATATGCTAAAGAAAATAATATAAATATTTATGACATCTATGTTGATGATGGTATTTCTGGAACTACTTTTGACAGACCTGATTTTAATAGAATGATACAAGATATTGAAGATAAAAAAGTAAATATGGTAATTGTCAAAGATACTTCAAGACTTGGTAGAGATTATATAAGTTTTGGAGAATATATCGAAAAATACTTTCCAGAACATCAAGTAAGGTTTGTTTCTATTATAGACAATTATGATTCTGAAATTGATAATGGAATTGCAGATACACTACCATTTAGAGCAGTATTAAATGATTTATATGCACGAGATACTTCTAAAAAAGTAAAAGCTACTAAACATAGAAATGCTATCAATGGACTATTCAATGGAAAGTTTGCTCCTTATGGATATATGAAATCTCCAGAAAATTGCCATAAGCTAATTATTAATGAAGAATATGCCCCAAATGTAAGAAGAATTTTTGATTTATATTTAGAGGGAAAATCATCAATACAAATTGCCTATATTTTTAATGAGGAGCATATACCTACTCCCTCTCAAACAATGGGTCAAGAGTATAGACTTTCTCCACTTTGGAAAACTGATACTATTAGAAGAATACTAAAAAATGAGATGTATATTGGAAATATGGTACAAGGTAAACAAACACAAATCAATTACAAATTAAAGAAACCTGTTCATAACAAAAAGGAAGATTGGATCATTGTTCCAAATACTCACGAACCTATTATTGATAAGGAAAAATTCTATGCAGTTCAAGAACTTTTAAAAAGTAGAGATAAGACTAGAACAAAATCATTGAATTTACTATTACGAGGACTATTATATTGTAAAGAATGTGGCAAGACATTAGGTGCTGGTACATCTCATTATAAAAATGGTAACTACACTCAAATTTACTTGCATTGTCGTACTTATCAATCATTGCCAAAACTAAAACTATGTACTCCTCATTGCATGAATTATACAAAGCTAGAAAATGCAGTAATTAGCGAAGTTCAAACTATATGTAGAAAATATTTAGATGAAAAGAAATGTAGACAAATTATTGATGACAACAATAATAATGCTCAAAATGAAATTGAATTAAACAAAGAAAAAAGCAATTTAGCAAAAGCCATTGGAGTTTTAGATTTTCAAATTGAAAAATTATATGAAGATAAACTAAAAGGTCTTATCAATGACAATGATTTTTCAAGAATGTATGAGAAGAAAGTTAATGAAAGAGATTCTAAAACTAAAAAACTTGAAGAATTAAATACTGTTAAGTTTGAAAAAAATGTTGTTGATTATGAGAAAATCATACAAGACTTTTTAAAGAAGGAAAACATTACTGCTTATATGCTAAATAGCTTAATTGAAAAAATTGAAATTAACCAAAATAAACAAGTAACTATATACTATAAATTTGCAGATTTAAACACTTTGTCATAAAAAGATGTAAACTCATCCCTATCGCAAATGAGATAGCAATTATGCTTTTCTAACTCTGATATCAGAACTTTTAAATCTCTTACAGACCTTGTAACTCTATCTAGCTTATAAGCTACAATATAATTAATTTTTCCTGCTTTCATATCTTCTAACATTTGCTGAAAAGCTGGTCTATTTGCCATATCTTTTGCCGATATTCCTGCATCTTTGTAAACTTTGTATATTTTATAATCTTTATATTTACAAAGTGCCTTTAATTTCTCCTCCTATTCTTCTAAACTAAATCCGTTCCCTTACTTGATCTTCTGTACTAACACGAATATAAATTCCTGCTACTTTCCTTTCTTCATTCATTTTTACATATCCTCCTTCCAAATTGCTAAGACTGTTAAGGCTTTGCCTGTTACAGTCTTAGTATGCTTTCGCATATGAATAGAAAGGCAACTAAAAAAGTGCCACATAGCTGATATGCCCCCTGTCAAGTAGACAGGTTAAATATCTAAAATTTATGCTTAAAAATGACTGTATACTGTGCAGTCATTTTTTTATGCACACCATTTTTCTTTGTACTTTTTAATACGTTTATTTTCA
>CATOJL010000144.1 GCA_951800155.1 uncultured Bacilli bacterium
ATTTTCATCTTCATACCCCTGTGCATCTTTAATGACATAACCAACACAATCAATTAAACGAATACTAGCTTCCATTTCATTGATTCTTATTTTAGCAGCATTGGAAGGCACAAATTTAGGTTCTGTAGTCATAATTGTTTTTCCAGCGGCAGATTGAGGGATTTCATCAAGTGCACGTTTCCTCTCATACTCATCTTCAATATTTGGGACAACTAAATTCTCAATCACCTTTTTAATAAATGTCGATTTTCCTGTTCGAACTGCTCCAACAACTCCTAAGTATAGGTCACCACCTGTTCTTGTGGCAATACTCTTTATAATTTCAGATTTTTCCATTTAATCCCTACTTTCTAGTCATTTAACTATATGATTCTTACTTGAAAAGATACCAAAAGAAAAGAATTTATAAAATTATAGTTTTATAAGGGATAAAAAATATAGATGTGAACATATTAAAAATAGATAGCAACATGGAAAAACGTTTAACATGTATTTGTTATCCTAAAAAGATTAATCTTAAAAGAGCGATCCTATAGATTGCTGCTTTTTTTATTAAAATAGTAGATTCCATGAAAAAAAAGTGATAGAATAGGTGCAATTTCAAAGAAAGCAGTGATATGATGTACGAACAAGAAAGTCTAATAGAATCTGTTTCTATTTCTGCAAGTCAACCTATTGACTATGACATAAAAGTTTTAATCAAGCTAAACAAAAATCTTTATACAATTTTTGAAAGAACTTCTTTAAGAAATTGTTTATATGATAAGGACAGCCAAGAATACCTTCGTTTTAAAGAAACAATAAAAAAGGAAATAATCAAAAATTTTTTAGCAGTACATGCATTTTGTTCTACAGATGGAGAGTATATCCAAGAATGTCCTATCCTCATAAAAAGTATTATTCAATTTATAAAGCAATTTCTCCTTGATTTTCCTCTTCTACAAATAGAAAGCCAATATACTTCTCTAGCTCATTTTACTTTATTCTTTAAACTACAATGTTCTAAGGAAATTCCTTTTTCCTACTGTCTATCTGAAAAGAAAAAATATGACAAAATCACAGAAGAAGGGAAAAGAATTATAGATGCTTTAGAAAAAACAGACTTAGAACATTTACTTCCAAATATACTACATTTTCTATATCAAATTGTCACTTTCTCAACTTTATATGTGAAACAATATACAGAAGAAGAAAAAGAAATTATCACAACAATTGGCTATCTTTTTTTAAAAGAATATCAAAAACAAGAAGAAACAACACCTTATCTTTTAGCGCTCGAAGATATTTTAAATTGTTCCTTCAAAACTTACACACCACAAAAAAAAGAGATTAAAATTTTACAAAAAGAAAATAGAATCAATTATCAAAACCGATTAATAAAACAAACCATCCAAGGTTTGCAAAGACAAAAAAAGGATAGTGACCATAAAAAATAGAAATGCAAATTCTATTTTTTTAAATAAAAAGTTTAGTTATTGGTAATAGGACTTTAATTATTTTTTATTATACTAGCAGACCCCCTATTGTCCTCTGCACAAACTACTATTATTTCTTTTAAATCAAAATCTTTAGCTTTTTTCATAAGCAAATGAAGAAACAGGGAGCCATATCCCTGTTTTCTTTTACTAGGTATAATGCCATAACCTATATGTCCCCCATAAATACTTAATTCTAAATTGTTTTCTGGATTTAGTCTTAATGACCCTATCCCAACTATATTACTATCTTCTATCAGATAGTAAGTATAAGAATGAACCCCAGCCATTGCTCCCTCAGATTTTCCTTTAGTAGCATTTTCATGTGATTTAAAATATACATCATACTCTCTATTTAGCCAAAAATCATATGTTTTTTTTGACATCATTTGATGTTTATAATAATCTTTTGCCCAAGTTTTCATCAATTCTACATCATTATCTTCCGACAATCTGATATATAAATGTTTTAAATTAGTATAACCATTATCCATTTAATTACTCTTTGCTCCTTCCTATCAAATGATTCAATCCTAACCATCAATAATTTTTTAATAATTATACTATATATTTTGTTTACATAAAGAATTAAATGCTACATAATAAGGGTAATACTATACTTTATCATGCAACAGACTTTAAGTGGCATAGCCCTATACCATTGAAAAAGGAAAATGAATCACTCGATTTCATGCTCATTTTATATTTATTTACATAATTGCATTTTCTAAGGTTAGAGAGAATGCAAGGTCTGTAATTGCATCTGTTTTCCATTTAAAAGTTCTTCCCGTGGTAAATCAAGGGCATCCGCAATATCATATATCAAATATTCATTTATACAATCACTGTCCTTAATCATTTCTAAAAAGTATTGTACTGCTTGTTCTTTTGATAAATTATTTTTTTTTGCAATTGTTTCCATACATCCTCTTACAAATAAATAGGAAGAAATATATGATAATCTAAAAGAACATGATCGATTTGGCAAAATTGATTCTATACCATAAGAGTTATCTTTTTCAGAATTAAGGATTTCTCCTGCACTAAAAATTTGATCTGCACTTAAATGAGTTACTAAATTTCTATGTTCATCAAATATGTCTTCAAAACCTAAAGCATATAATGGGAATGCTTCGGCAAACCCTTCACAAATCATTCGATTTTTATGAAAAAATTGGCTATGTACTATATGCGCTAATTCATGAATTTCATTTTCAATTCTAGAAATATTCTCTTCTTCACTTGGTCTATTTTCCAATATATTTTGACTTAATCCGTATGCGGAAGCAAATCCATCGAAATCATAACAGCGTACTGTCTTTCCACCACCCTTGCCTTTATCAAATTTTGCTGGAAAATTTAACAATTCTACATAACTATCATCTGGAACAATATAAACATAAAGTACAGGATGAGCATCATTTGGATATTGTATATTGAATGCATCTATCATTTGAAAACACTTATCCATGTTATTTAAATAATTATTATAGCAGCCATTATCATATTTCACTGCTAATTCTTTTGCTAATCTAACTTTTATTCTATTATTAAAAACTCTTAATTCTGCATTTTCAATATACT
>CATOJL010000145.1 GCA_951800155.1 uncultured Bacilli bacterium
TTAGTCAAGGGCGACTTTGGTCGTTTATCTTGACCCTTGACTAACTTTTCCTATGTACCATATTTTTACAACAAAGGTTTTCCTTTGTTGTTATCTAACTACTGACATTTTCTCGAAAATTTGACAGTGATGAGTGCTAAAAAATAAAATAATGTTTGTCATTATTTTATGATTTATTTTTTCTTCTCTTATTCAATTTTCTACCAATTGTTTGATTCTTTTAATCACTTTCTTTTCAATTCGTGAGATATAGGACTGGCTAATTCCTAAATAATCAGCTACTTCTTTTTGAGTCATCTCCTCTTTTCCATATAATCCATAACGCATAGTCATAATTTCTTTATCACGTGTATTTAACTTACTGATTTCCATATGAAGAAGTTTTTTCTCTGTTTCTTCCTCTAGATGTTTCGTTACAATATCCTCTTCCGTTCCTAAAATATCTTCTAAACGTAATTCATTTCCCTCTGCATCATAACTTAAACTATCTTCTAAACTAATCTCTGTTTTTCTTCTCTTATTTTTTCGCAAATACATTAAAATTTCATTATCAATACAACGTGAAGCATAAGTTGCAAGTTTAATATTCTTATCTGTTTTATAGGTATTAATTCCTTTAATAAGCCCAATCGTCCCAATACTCACTAAATCTTCCAAATCAATGTTTGTATTCTCATATTTCTTAGCAAGAAAAACGACTAGGCGAATATTATGTTCAATCAGTTTCTCCCTCGCTAAAATATCTCCTTCCATCGATTTTTGTACGAGTTTAAACTCTTCTTCCTTTTTGAGTGGTTCTGGCAGTTTATCACTACTTCCAATAAAGAAGAGGTTATTTTCTTCTTTAAAGAGCTGTTTTAAAAATACAATAATTTTTCTTAACATTTTATCCCTCCAATACTTTCTTTCCAATAATGCAGTCTACTCCCTCCATCTGAATGGGAGTTGGTGAAATTCCAAGAAGTATTTTCCTTTTTTCTTCTCCATTTATTTTAATTTTTTCCACTTCAAAGCATTTAAGATTGGCACTATTTTCGATAGTACGAAATGGAATGAGTATATAATTTTCCTCCAATACCTTTTCCAGTGCATTCATAATAATGATTGGTCTATCTAGAGAATCTGTTAATCGATTTCCCGTATCTAAAAAAGCTGTTTTTTTTAATATTTGTCCATTTTTTAGTACAATTTCTATTTCGTATAAATCAGTATACTTTGTCTTATAAGATTTCATCTCCTTACTATAAGTATATAAGATAAAAGGCGTAATCATGAGTAAAATAAATACATTTATACTAAAACCATTATGATAAAATAAAATTCCTTCTTGCTTATAACTAAATTGGACATTTATAAAATAAAGAGCCCCTCCCATGACAATACTCACTAAATATAAATAGGCCATATTTTTAATAAAGTATCTTCTATTTCTATAGGAAAAAGCAATTAGGACCATCAAAATACTAAGAGCTACTTTTAATAGAAATAGTGTAAATGTCGTAAGAGGCAAAAAAAGAGTAAAAATACTAAGTCCTCCAAAAAGAGAAGCTAAAAGAAGTCGATAAAATTTTACAGTTCTTTTTAGTATTTTTCTAACAGCATAAAGAAGAAAAAAATCAAAACCAAAATTCAAGAAAAAAATTAGGTCTAAATAGAGTTTCATCCAATCACCATATCCATTATAAAAAAAAGACAAGGATAAACTTGTCGCATTTTTTATTCTCTTTTTATTTTTCTTGTTGCATTTTTTCTCTTACGATTTTACTGACTGTACTCATATCTGCCCTTCCTTTTAAAAGAGGAGTCAATTTTCCCATTACTTTTCCCATATCAGAAGGAGCATTTGGATTCACTTCTTCAAATACTTTTTCTATTAATTGCATCACTTCTTCCTCTGATAAAGGCTCTGGCATATATGTTTTTAATATATCTACTTCCTTATTTGTCTGCTCGATTAAGTCTGTTCGATTTCCTTTTTCAAATTCTAAAATAGATTCTTTTCGTGTTTTGATTTGTTTTTCAATAATACCAATTACCTCTTCATCTGTAAGTTCTCTTTTGGTATTTAATTCTTCCATTTGTATAGCAGCTTTTACCATACGAATAACAGATAATTTTAATTTATCTTGTGCCTTCATTGCTTCTTTTAAATCTTCTAATATTTGATTTCGCATCTTATTCCTCCTTATAATCAAAAAGAGTCAAATGACTCCTAATATCTCTCGCGATTTCTTTTTCTAACATTTTTTGTATTTTCTTTTTTCTCTAACCTTCTTTTAGCACCAGGTTTTAGATATCCATCCATTCTCTCACGAACTTTTTTTGAGGAACCATCTTTTGCATTTCTTTGTTTCAATGTTCTTAAGGCACCATCTACATTTCCGTTTTTGACAACTACTGTAGCCATCGACAATCCCTCCCTTCTAATACTGTATGTATTATAGCATTGATTTGCATTGATTACAAGCAAAATTCCTTAAATTTGTGTGATTTTTTGGTACTTTTTGTCACATTTTGAACACAAAAAAAGAAAAGAAACAAGAGAAAAATCCGATTTTACAAAGAAAAACTTCTCTCTTTTTTCCATATATCTTATCAATATATACTAAATCCAATTGCCTTTTTCACTTTTCTATCCGTTTTCTTTTCAAATTTTAATGATCTTTTATATGAAAAATTTAACTATTAAAGCATTTATTTATAGGCTTGTGCAAAAGTTTTCGATACCCGTTTACTACGAATTTACTACTTTTATTTTAGAATCAAACGCAAAAATCCTTTCGACAAAAACAATAAAATATGCTATTATGAATGTGTCAAGGAAACTTGCATACAATAAAAAAAGGAATACCTAGTTTTGCAGAGTTAGGTACTATTCCAAGATAATTTTGTCTAGTACCGACTTATACAGTTGGTACTATTTTTATATACTAGGAAAGTTCTTTTTGAAAATTAAAATATAAAAGTAGCGAAGAAACGTTTGCTATAAAAAAAGATAGAACAAAAAAATGCGGCAATTAAATCCGTAAAAAATTTTTAAGTTATTT
>CATOJL010000146.1 GCA_951800155.1 uncultured Bacilli bacterium
GATTAGGAGGTATTCCTATGTGTGGATTTGTAGGATTTGTTGATAAAGAAAAAAAGGAAAAGAAAGATAAAATTGTAAAAGAGATGGCAGATAGGATTATTCATAGAGGGCCAGACAGTGAAGGGTATTATACCGATGATACAGTTGCTCTAGGATTTAGACGTCTTTCTATTATTGACTTAGAAGGTGGACATCAACCTATTTATAATGAAGATAAAACAAAGGTAATTGTTTTTAATGGAGAGATTTATAATTATGAAAGTATTCGTGAAGATTTAATCGAAAAAGGGCATGTTTTTACAACGAAGACAGATACAGAAGTTATATTACATGGATATGAGGAATATGGAACTGATTTATTTTCTCGTTTAAGAGGAATGTTTGCCTTTCTAATTTATGATAAAAAAACAAAAGAATTAGTAGGGGCCCGTGATCATTTTGGCATTAAACCTTTTTACTATTATTTAACGGAGGATGAATTTTTATTTTCATCGGAAATTAAAGCTTTTTTAGATCATCCACATTTTAAAAAAGAGGTCAATAAAAAAGCACTAAAAATGTATTTAATTTTTCAATACTCTGTTTTTGAAGAAACTTTCTTTAAAAATGTATATAAGTTAAAACCGGGACATTATTTTACTTATAAAGAGGGACATTTTGAAGCAAAAGAATATTTTCATGTTTCCGTTGATAAAGTAGAGAAGCCTTATTTAGAATATAAAAAGGAACTCAAACAAGTTTTAGAAGAATCCATTAAGTATCACCAAATGACTTCAGATGTAGAAGTAGGCTCTTATTTAAGTGGGGGAGTCGATTCTTCTTATGTTGCAGCAGTTGCTCATCCTGATAAGACATTTTCGGTAGGGTTCGCTGTAAAAAATGAAGGAAAATTTACTTTTGATGAAACGGTGTATGCCAAAGAGTTGTCTGAACTTTTACAGATTCAAAACACGAGTGAATTAATTTCTAGTGATGACTTTTTTAATGCACTACCAACTGTGCAATATTATACAGACGAACCACATGCGAATTTGTCTACTGTACCTCTTTACTTCTTATCAAAACTTGCTAGAAAGCAAGTAAAAGTTGTTTTATCAGGGGAAGGGAGTGATGAAATGTTTGCAGGGTATAATGAATACTATGAGCCAACAAGTATACGCCTTTATTTGAAACTTCCCTTATTCTTAAGAAAATCTTTTGCTAGTTTTGCGAAACCATTTCCTCATTTTGCAGGGAAAAATACGATTCTAAAATGTGCGAAACCAATCGAGGAAAGATACATAGGACATGCCTTTGTAATGGATGAGAAAGAAGCAAACGATATTTTATGTGATGAACTCAAAGATAATATGAAAATTCAGGATTTATTAAAACCATATTATGATAAAGTAAAAGACAAAGATGATATAACTAAAAAAATGTATATTGATTATCATTTTTGGCTACCACAAGATATTTTACTAAAAGCAGATAAAATGACAATGGCAAATTCCTTAGAACTTCGCGTTCCTCTTTTGGATAAAGTTTTATTTGAACATGCTTCTAAAATACCTTCAAAATATTTGATTCGGGATAAACAAACAAAATATATTTTTAGAGAAATCGCGAATGAGAAGCTACCAGAAGAGTGGGCAAAGAGAAGAAAACTCGGTTTTCCAGTTCCTTTTTCAAAGTGGATTCGTGAAGAAAAATATTATAAAATGGTAAAAGAAATTTTTGAGGAAGAATACGTTTCTATGTTTTTTGATCAAAAGAAAATATGTACTTTGTTAGAAGAACATTATAAGGAAGTAAAAAATTGGGGAAGAAAAATTTACAATATTTATATATTTTTAATATGGTATAAGACATTCTTTTTAGAAATTAGGTGATGCTATGTGCGGAATTGCAGGTTATATAGGAAAAAATCCGAATAAAAAAATATTAAAAAAAATGACAGATCGAATTGCCTATCGAGGACCAGATAGTGAAGGATTTTATCTGGATGATAAAATAGCTTTAGGACATAGACGTCTTGCTATCATTGATTTAAGTACAGGAACTCAACCTATCTATAATGAAGATAAAACAAAGGTAATAGTTTTCAATGGAGAGATTTATAATTACCAAGAATTAAGAGATGATCTTATCAAAGATGGGCATATTTTTAAGACAAAAACGGATACAGAAGTTATATTACATGGTTATGAAAAATGGGGAAGAAATCTTACAAAATATTTAAGAGGAATGTATGCATTTGCTATATGGGATAAACAGAAAGAAGAACTTTTTTTGGCTCGTGATGAATGGGGAATTAAACCGCTTTATTACTATCAATTTGAGGATACATTTTTATTTGCATCGGAAATTAAAGCGTTTCTCGATCATCCAGCCTTTAAAAAAGAGTTGAATAAAACCATTTTATCTGCTTATCTTTGTTTTAACTCTACCCCAACTGAGGAAACTTTCTTTAAGGGTGTTTATCGCTTAGAACCGGGAACACAAATGCTATTTAAAAAGGGAAAGAAAAAAATAGAAACCTTTTTCCGATTACAATTTGAGCCAACGGAAGAAAATATGGATACAATCGTTGAAAAAATAAAAGGATCTTTAGAAAACTCCGTAAAATATCATGAAATTGCCGATGTAGAGGTTGGATCATTTCTCTCTAGTGGAATTGACTCTTCTTATTTAGTATCACTTGCTAGACCAGATAAAACTTATACAGTAGGCTATGATAACCCAAAATATGATGAAATTCGTTATGCAAAAGATTTGGCGGATCAATTAGGTATTCAAAATTATTCCAAAAAGATAGAGAAAGAAGAATACATGGAAGCTTTTCCCAATATCATGTATCATATGGATGAACCATTAGCGGATCCTGCAGCGATAGCCCTTTACTTTGTTGCTGGCCTTGCAGCACAGGATGTAAAGGTAGTTTTATCAGGAGAAGGAGCGGATGAACTATTTGCTGGATATAATTCTTATCAAGAGGACATTGATTTAGGGTGGTATATGAAAATCCCCTATTTTGTTCGTCATTTCTTTTCAAAGATAGC
>CATOJL010000147.1 GCA_951800155.1 uncultured Bacilli bacterium
ATTTAAAAGAATGCAAAAAAAAATTAGTCTTTCAACTAATTTTCTATCTTCTATTCGCCAACTTCTTTTTTATAAGCATCTAAAATAGCAGTTTCGAATACTTTACGGCATTCTGGCGTAATTGGATGTGCTATATCACGATAACCACCTGTAGCCGTTTTACGACTTGGCATAGCGATAAACAATCCATTATCTCCTTCAATAATTCTGATGTCATGAATAGCAAAGCAATCATCTAACAAAATAGATGCAATACCTTTCATTCTTGAATCTTCCTTTTCAGTGATACGTATGTTTACTGATGTTATTTTCATGTTTCTATACTCCTTTCAGTATCCTACAAACTTATTGTATCTTATATTTTTTATAAAAGCAATACAAAATACAGAAAATTTACATATTTATTTCCCTAAAAATCTAGTCAATAGATTAAAAAGTACAAAAACAATTCTATAACTTATTACATTTTTTATAAATGATTTTATGTATAGAAAAATATATATGTCCATAACTTTCTCTTCTATGCATAAACGTACTGAAAAAACATAAGCTTATGTAGGTGATGGTATGAAATTTCAAGTAGGCGACATGGTAACTAGAATATCGTATGGACATGACATTGTTTTTGTTATTGATAGGATTGAAAAAGATACCTATTATCTGATTGGAAAAAGTATCCGACTCTGTGCTGATGCCTTAGAAGAAGATTTAGAAAAAATTGATAAAGAGGAAGAAGATCATGAATTTCTAAATCGTATTAAACCAACTACTTTAGATAGAAATGATTATTTTTACTTACCTGGTAAAATTCTACATATTGATGGAGATAAAAACTACTTAGAAAAATCATTAAAATATTACAAAGAAGCAAATATATGGGCTATAGGCCTTCATGAGAAGGAATGTAATATTGCCGGAAATATTGGTACCCTATTAAAAGAATATAATCCAAATATTGTAGTCATTACTGGGCATGATGCTTACCTAAAAAAAAGAGGTAGCCGAGATGATATTGACAATTATAAAAATAGTTCTTTCTATGTCAATGCCATAAAAGAGGCAAGAAAGTATGAAAAAAGTCATGAAAAATTAATCATTATTGCAGGTGGATGCCAATCTTCTTATGAAGATTTAATAAAAGCAGGAGCCAATTTCGCATCAAGTCCAAAACGAATTAATATCCATGCCCTCGATCCTGCCATTATTGCTGTTAAAATGAGTATGTCTGACATAAATAAAGATATTCAAATAAAAGAAATTTTGGAATGTACCAAATATGGTGCAGATGGTATGGGGGGCATTATTACAAAGGGAACAATGTATGTTGGATATCCTAGATAGGAGGAATACATGAACATTGAAAAAGTAAAAAGTGAATTAGAACATCACTTAGGCGATGTAGCAACGATAAAATATCATTTAGGAAGAAATAAATACGAAGAATATAATGTCACTATTAAAGAAATTTATAATCGTATTTTCTTAGTAGAAATGAAGAACGAGGCAAAAAAAATAAAATCTTTCTCTTATTCTGATATTATCACAAGAACCATACGAATTACATTTTAATACTCTAAAATTTGAAAAACAGTAAAGTTCGATATTTTACTGTTTTTTTGTAAATATTAAAAATGAACTCTATAAAAATATAGAATCCATTTTACATGTGTAAAACTAAACTATATGCATTTATTTTATATAGACCTGTATTGCATCCATTTCTTGTCCTAAAATACCTGCATATCCATTTGAATTTTTTATATCATATTTTCCACTTATCCAAGGAAGCCATCTTCCATTTTTGATATGTACACGGTATGTCGCATCTCCATACTGACTCCAAATAGCAATACCATCCATAGCTTTCCCTTTTATACCTGCATAATGATTGTTTCCATTCCCAAATGCTCCATCCACAACCTCTTCTAACCAACCTTCTCCCAGTACATGGGCTTTTATCTTAGTAACTCCACCCCCTTCAGTAATCATTTGAAAGCCACCAATGGAATGACCAAAGTTCCCAGCATAAGTTGTTACATTTTCTACTTTTGGAAGCCACTCTTGTTGTTTATTATCCCATACCCGATAAGTACAGGAAATACTAGAACTAGGTAAATCTGCATTTAGATAAGGAGTTGGATTTATCCTTTTACCCTCTTTACGTAACTCGAAATGCAAATGAACACCATAGGCATTTCCTGAATCTCCCATTTTTCCAATGACCTGTCCTTGCTTTACGATTTGTCCCTTTTTTACATATACTTCGGACAGATGGGCATATAAAGTTGTATATCCATCTTTATGCTCAATTTTAACACAATTTCCATAAGAACGATTTCCTGTACTCCCCTTTTCATTCTTAAAGCCAGTTTGGACAAAAACAACTCTTCCATTACTATGTGCCACAATGAAATCAGTTTTATTCTTATATCTAACTAAATCAACAGCCTCGTGTGTATTGCTATACCCTTCTGTAATTTGATTATCTCCATTTTTTAATACACGACTCATTTTATCACCTTCTTTCTTTCTAATCATTGTCATACTTCTTAGATTTACAATGATTAGTTATCTTATTTTATGTAGAAATTCTGTATTTGTATAAAATAGAAGACCTGCTTTTATATAAAATTTAACTGAAAAAGAAGAGTTTTCCTACATCACAAAACGTTGTTATTCAATTTTTTATGAATCTTAGTAAAATGAAAAGTTACCTAAAAAAAGAAAAAATTGGTATTTGCTAATTTACTTCTACACTAAAAAAGATAGTTGTAGCTATCCTAATTTTTCTATTTCTTCTATGGATAAATCGGTTATCCTAGATATGGTGTTTTTATCCATGTTTTCCTCTAACATTTTGCGTGCTATCTCCTGTTGTTTGTTATATAAATTGTACCCTTTGTCAAGGACAAATTTTTATTTTTAAGAAGAAGGGATTTTGCTTTTTCCTACTTTTATTGGATATTCATCAGTTGTAACATATTTATAATATTCTACTGGAGATAGTTTTGCT
>CATOJL010000148.1 GCA_951800155.1 uncultured Bacilli bacterium
TTATAAATCTGTATATCAATAATTTTAATTTTTAAGAACACAACTGATTTTATTTATTTTATTTATTTTATTATTGATACAATTATTTTTAAGTTTTCACTAGCTACTTTTTCACTTGATATCGATTCTAAACTTATATTGCAATCCTCAATTTCCCCTTTAAAGTAAAGTAAATCATAAACCTTATTATTGTGTATCATATGATACATGTTAGGTTTCCTGCCTCAATAATTCCATAGGCTGAATCTTCTAATGCTCCTTTTTCGGCTCGATCAATGATTTGTATAATCGAAGTCGTTGCAATTAAGGCTACAACTGCAAGTATTACAATAACAGCAAGTAATTCCATTAATGTAAACCCTCTTTTTATTCTCCCACTCTCCTCGTATTATAATTACTATAGCATACATGAAAGAACATTTGCAAGCCTAAGAAATTAGAATCTCTGTATCTCTCTTTTACCTCCTACAAATCCTATAAGTTGCTAACTATCTATTCTCTTATCAAGAAAGTCAGATATAAAGTTTTTAAAAAAAACTAGATTTCTCTAGTTTCCCATTTGTTTAGCCACTTCTTCTGCAAAATTTTCGCTTCGTTTTTCCATTCCTTCTCCAACTTCAAAACGAATCATTGAAATAATTTTACCATTATTTTTTTCCACATAAGTGCGAACATTCATATCTGAATCTTTTACAAAAGGTTGTTCTTCTAAACAAACTTCTTCATAATATTTGCGGATTCTTCCTTCCACCATTTTTTTTGCGATTTCTTCTGGCTTTCCTTCATTCATTGCTTGTTCAGTTAAAACAGTCTTTTCTTTTTCTAACACATCAGCTTCCACATCTTCTTTTCTTACATAAAGTGGTCGCATTGCTGCTATATGCATGGAAATATCTTTAGCGACAGCATCTGATGCCCCTTCAACTAAAGTCAATACAGCAATTTTACCACCCATATGGATATAAGAACCAAAATTTTGAGAATCTGTCTTTGTTATTTTTGCAAATCTTCTTAAAGAAAGTTTTTCTCCAATTTTAGCTGTTTTATTTACAATTAAATCATTGATGCATCCTCCCTCACAAGGAAGATTTAAAGCAGCATCTACATCACCATCTTCTACATCATTTTCTAGAATCGTTCTTAAGATTGTTTCTACCATATTGGTAAATTCTTCATTCTTTGCAACGAAATCTGTTTCCGAATTTACCTCTATACAAACAGCCTTATTTCCCTCTTCTAAGATAGCAGAAATACCTTCAGCAGCAATACGATCTGCTTTTTTTAGAGCCTTGGAAATTCCTTTTTCTCTTAACCAATCCATTGCCTCTTCTATATTTCCACTTGTAGCTTCTAATGCTTTTTTACAATCAAGCATTCCAGCGCCAGATTTTTCTCTTAGTTCTTTTACTAAATTTGCAGTAATCATATGAACCTCCTCTTGTTCTTTGGCTTTTCAAATTTTATTTTAAATTTCAATTATTTTAATGCTTCTAATAATTCGGCTTTTTTCATTGTTGAGTAACCTTTTATTTCTCTTGCTTTTGCTAAATCACGAAGTTCAGTTACTGTCATAGATTCTAAATCTTTATCTTGTTCTGTTTCTCTTTCTTCTTTTACTTCTTCTTTTTTGAACTCTTTGTTTTCTTTATTTTCTCTAAAATCTTTTCTAAATTCTCTTTTAGAATTAAAGTTCTTATTTCGATCAAATCTTTTCTTATCTTCTTTTTTCTTAACCGTTTCTAAAGCTCTCTCCATAATTTCTTGTCCAGACTTGTCATCCTCTTTTACATAGTTTACAATCTTTCCACCATTGGCTTCTACAACTGCATTTGCCATAACACCTGTAATCAATTTCACTGCGCGAATGGCATCATCATTTCCCGGAATAACATAATCAACATTATCTGGATCACAGTTCGTATCTACAATACCAAATACTGGAATTCCAAGTTTCTTTGCTTCTTTGATGGCAATATCTTCTTTAGAAGGATCAACAATATAAAGAGCATCTGGTAATTTGTTCATTTCACGAATACCACATAAAAGTTTATTTAACTTATCGTATTCCTTTTTCAAACCAATTCTCTCTTTTTTAGGTAAAAGATCAAAAATACCATCTTTTTCCATTTTCTCAATATCTTCTAAACGTTTAACCCGTCTTCTAATGGTCTTGAAGTTTGTCAAAGTACCTCCTAACCATCTTTCAGAAACATAATAAGATTCACAACGAGTTGCTTCTGTGACAATTGCTTCTTGTGCTTGCTTTCTTGTTCCTACAAATAGAACCTTTCCACCATTTTTAACGATTTCATATAAAGCTTGGTAAGCCTCTTCGATCTTTTTTGCTGTCTTTTGTAAATCGATAATATAAATATCATCTCTTGCAGTAAAGATATATTCTTTCATTTTTGGATTCCATCTTTTTGTCTGGTGACCAAAATGGACTCCCGTTTCAAGTAAATAATTCATTGACACAACGGCCATATTTTCATCTCCTTTTGTTATTTTCTTCCATTATTTCTAACCTTTACCACCTACATAAGGCACTAGGCAAAGGAATTCATAATGTGTTTATTTGAAAAAGCCAAATATATTATAGCATGAAATTAGAGTTTTCATCAACTATTTTATGTGCAAAACTTTAATTTCCATCAGGAAATATGCCATACTTTCAAAATATATTTTTTACTACAATTATAAAAAAATGGATAAAAATAAATTATGTATAGCTAATCATAGTTTTCAAGTTCTTGAACATGTCATTTATCTATTTTTTAAGGAATTTTCTTTCTTTTTAAAAAACAAAAAAGGATTCTTATCTAGAATCACAATTCTATTTTAATTCCCTCATCGTTTTATAAAATTCTTTCGGTTTTCTCTCTTCCTCTGGCTTTTCTTTTTCAAAATAATCATAGACATGGGGAAGAAGAGAAAGTATTTGTCT
>CATOJL010000149.1 GCA_951800155.1 uncultured Bacilli bacterium
CCTTTAAATAGATTGTTCCATCTCTTTTAATCTTTTTTCATCAAACTTCAATATTTCTTCCTCATCTTTTAAATGTTCTTCATGATTATTTATAAAAGATTTATATCGGTCAAAAAAATCTTCTAAACGTTCTTTTTCATTATCTGTCAGAGAATGGGATTGTATTTTAAACTTATTAACATCATAGTCCTTACATTCTCTAATTCGTTCCAAAAATTCTAAAAATGCTTTTTCTTCATAAAACAAAATAATTCTTTCATTTCTTTTATCATATTTTCGCCTATTTTTCGATATTCCCAATTCTTCATTAAAAATAAAATTATTTTCCTTAAAATCTTCATAATCTTTCAAAAAAGTTTCAGATGATACAAAGTGATCTCCTGCCCAACTTCCAACTTGCAGATGATTTGCTAAATAGTAATCTCCTCCACCTTGCTCGTTTCCACAACCAATTAGAAGAGCAAAAGAATTAAACTTGGAAAAATGAATCTTATTTTTTTCTAACCAAAACCATTGAATCGGCTGCTTCAATAAATCTATATATTCTTTCTTGTCCAAATTGTAAACGTATCTAATTTTATTTTGCTTTTTTTCTGGCTTAATATCTTCAAATCCATCTTGCCAATTATAGACAGTTCGATCTAATTTATAATCTTTTTCTATTTTTTCAATTACTTTACAAGTAGTTGTATTATCATTACCTTCAGCATAATCACCAACGTGTAAAACTCTATCGCCTTTCCATTTATCACTTAATAATGATAAAATATCCATACAATACTCATTTTCTAAGTAAGAATGCTCTAGCAATTTCAACATGTGCTGATTACGATCACATCTTTGCTTCTTATCGAGATTCATAAATTTATAATATTGCCCCATCTAAATCTCCCTTTTCATTAACGTTTTTAAAATACTCAAATTCTTCTTCCAAATCCATTTCATATAAATATGTTTCAGGGTATTGCCAATCAACTGTTTCAAAAACATCGGTAGCAATAGCAATTACTACATTATCTGGAACTTCATACCCTACTTCTTCACGTACAATATTTAAAAAATCTTGCCTTGTATAACCAATAACTCTCTCATCTTCTTCAGGAATTTCTATAGCCCAATTTTTGCTATCATCAAAACCATGCTCTGAAATATAACAAATACCATTCCCATAATAAAATTCATTACAATTTTTATATGCCATTCCATTAAAAGTTGGACCTGCTTCATATACCAAATTATTGCCTTTTTTTATAACTCTACCAATTGTTAAATCTTTTAGTTTTTCTCTTTCTTCTTGCATAAAAATAACAGCTTTACATTGATAGCTGTTTTTCCTTTTCTTTTTCTAAAGCAATGTTATATTGATTTAAATCATAAATAATACGAAATGCCTGATTAAAATAATTTTTCATTTCTTTATCACTTAAATCTTTTTCGATAGATAAGCATTCTATTTCAAATGTTACATCTCTTATTAAATCAAACACTCCTTTAGATGTATAAAGTACTTTTTTTACATCTTCAATTGCCTCTTCAGTAGAGTTATATGAATCTTGAAATTCATAAGGATCAGAATCTTTTTTATATTGAACGATTTTTTCAGCTAATTGGTCCATTTTTTCAAAAATCATAGTTCGACAACTTCCTCTTCTTTTATGAAACCTAAAGTTTTCATCATACCTTCTGCTTCTTTAAAAAATCCTTTGTCATACTCTCTTATTTCTTCAATAGTATAAGGAATAATATTCCAACCTTCGATATAACAATGCCAGGAGGAACTATCATCCTCAATTTTATATTCTTTGGTATTCATATCATAAATCATATAGCTTTTTCCTTCAGGTGATTCTAAATGCCCTGATGCATCATCATATTTAACCCAAGTCCATCCTGGAGGAAGTGTTTCAGCTTGAATACGTTCTGGTAAAGTTTCTTCATATTCTTCGATGGATTCATCTTCATACTCTTCATATTCAATCATATCTACAACTTCTCCATTTTCTTTAGTTAATGTATGAGTACCATCATAATCCTCATCTTCATAAACCCAATGGAGTTCTCCATCTTCACAATAATCAAAAAACTTTTGGAAAATTCCTGTTGGAATACACCAAGCTGTGCTAAAAGTGATTTCAAACATATCCGTAGTATCATCAATAGTAACATCACATTGTTCTTCGACATTCCATTTTGTTCCCCAGTTTTCACTACACCAATCATACCATTGAGCAAAATTATGTTCTGCAATATTTTCAACGTATTGTTTTCCCAATTCCGCTAAATTTTTAAATTTTTTATAATTATCATCTTGATTGTACTTTTTAAAACTTTTTTTACATTCAATTAAAGACTTTTTATTTGTTTCAAAATCTTTTATATATCGCTCATATTTATTCCAATAATCACCATAATAAGATACTTCTTTACTTTGCAATAATTCCTTGATAGCTTTTTTCTCCATTTTGTTTAATGAAAGATAATAACATGCAATTGCATCATGTTCCAAAGAACCTGCTACTAATTGTAAAGTTTTAGGCATTGGAATCAATTTATTAAAATCAAGGATATAATTATTATCAGTTTTTGTTAGTAATTTTTCAGCTAATTCTCGTTTACAAGTAATTCTATTATAGGTCCAATTAGGCAATATTTACTCCTAATGCACTATTTTCTAGTAAAACCCACATAATAGATTCCAGTTCATTTGGGAAAAAGTAAAAGAACACATGACCTTCTGCATCAGACTTTTTATATTTTTCTAACTTTTCTAATAATTTATTATCATCTATAACATGTCTAGCATACTCTTTTTGTTTTTCTTCATCTTCACAATTATTCCTTAAATCACTATTTACTTC
>CATOJL010000150.1 GCA_951800155.1 uncultured Bacilli bacterium
TCTTTTGTTGCAAAACAAGGATAGGCTCTTCCTACTTCAATTAAATGCTTGATAAATGTTTGATAAACCTCTTTTCTTTCACTTTGAATATAAGGCCCATACTGCCCTACAATTTTTCCATCAAATTCATATTCATTTGGAATCATATCATAGTGGTCTAATGTGGACATAATGAGTTCAACAGCACCTTCCACTTCCCTTTTTTGATCTGTATCTTCATTTCTAAGATAAAAGATTCCATTTGTACTGTGTGCAAGCAAATGATCAATAATTGCTTGAAAAAAACCTCCAAGATGCATAAATCCTGTTGGGGATGGAGCGAAGCGAGTTACATATGCCCCTTCTTCTATATTTCTTTTTGGATACATTTTCTCATAATCTGCAATCGTTTTTGTAATATGTGGAAATATTACATTCGCTAAATCCTTATTCTTCATCGTTTTTCTCCTCTTTCCTTTCAATACAAAAAGTTATCATGTATTTAAGGACGAGTTTCCCCGCGGTACCACCTTAATTCATAATAACTTATGCTCTCTTCTTTTAACGCAAGAATACGTAATTTTATATTCAGCTCAAAAGTTTCTTCAAATGCTTCTTTTCCTTATTCACACCAACCATAAGTTCTCTTTAAAAATTTGCATTTTACTCTTCTTTCTCAACGCTTTTCAATCATTATGGCTGCCCCAGTTCGATTCGAACGAACGAAATGTCGGAGTCAGAGTCCGATGCCTTACCGCTTGGCTATGGGGCAATTCCATTTTCATTTTATCAAAACAAGTTCCTAAGCGCAAGCATTTTAAAATTTTTTTGTCAAAATGTTGTCTACCTTCTACTTTTTTACACATGAATATTTCTACCCATTAAAAATAAATTTCACTGTTTCTACTCCCAATTTACTTTTTCTAAAAGTGATAGAGGACAAGTACCTTCTTTAAAACAAATACTAATATGGTTCAGTGTACTGAAATTCATAGGAATGGAATCATCATATTTTTCAAAATATTCTTGTTTAGTCACATTCTCATAATAGGTTTTATCCCAAAGATCGTTATCACTATGACTTAAATTATATCCATAAAAAATGCTTTCTATTTGACTTTGTAGTTCCTCATCATGTAAATTAATGCGGTAAATATCCTTGTATAAAGAAAGTTCTTTTATTTTAGGTCCCAATTCTGTATAAGGTGGGTACCGAAAAAAATAGATACAATTTGCTCCACCTTCTCCCCTAAATATACGAAGCGCATCTATGTATTCCTCTCTTGTTAATTGTTCTTTGTCTTTATATTTTTCAATTTGCCAATCTTTTGTAATTCTATTTTTATATTTTAAAACAGCTTTATCAAATAAGTCATAAAGTTTATGTTCATACATATATTGTAAACTTATAAGTCCGTGTGTCATGTCTGCCTCTTTATCCACTAAATGATAAAAATAAAGAGGAGGAAAAGTAATATTTTTACTCTTTTCTATATGTTGATAAAATTCTTCGCATGTACTATGTTTTGGTAAAGCAGAATATTCATATAAACAAAGATTTTTATTTAAAAATGCTCCTTTTATTTCCTCTTCTATAAATTTACTTCGAACTGAAAATAAAAGATTTTCTAAAGTAGGATAGGCATGAATACCTTTATATTTTTTAAAGGCATGCTCAAACCAATAATATTGATTTCCTTTTTTATAAACTAAAAAAGTATGCATAGGGCAGGATTGATTATCATAATAAACCAAGGCATATGTTTGCGCTAAATAGGGACTTTTTTTAAAACATTCTCTTTCTAATTCTACTTGATCCCAACAAACTCCTATTTTATTTTGGATGACTTCTTTTGGAGTCTGTAAGTAGTAATTTTCAAAGTAAGATGAATCAACAGAAAAATGTTTTTCCTTATTTTTATCCATCCACCCATATGTAACTGTATCCAGTAAATTATATATTTCCTCTTCTGTATAATAATCCCATAATCCCAAATGACCTTTCGCTTCTATAGGATCTTGTAGTGGTGTAATATCTTCAAGTACCCAAGCATATCTTCCTACCCTATACTCTCCACAAATATATTCTTGCGGATTGCTTTTCTTTATTTCTCTTATATATTCCTCTGTCATGTATACACAATCAACCAACTTACATCTACAAAGAATTTTACCAAAAGAAAAAGGACAATTCTCTACAAGAGCCATTAATTCTTTTTTCCTCATACACTCCTTTGGAATTTTTGTATTGCTTGCGTGAATATAAATTTCTCCTCGATAAGATGTTTTCCAACTTCTTGTTTCGATTCTTTTACTCCCCTTTACAATAAGAGTTGCAAAAGGTTCTGTCAAACTTAGTACCTTCATTCTTATTTCCTACTTCCTAACCAAATTGATTCTATCCTACAAAAACAACTAAAAATCAATAAATTTGCCTAGTTATTATTTTATATTTACCATAATCTTGCCATTCTAAATTTCATTCTTACATGTTTACAAGATTATAAATAATGAGTTATTTAACTTTTTTATAAATATTCCTACAAGTCTTACAAGTAATTAGCATCTCATAACTGATTACTTTTTTATCCAATATTGTAAGTAAAGGTTCATTATCCTTCGGACAACAAAACCTATTTTTTATCATCACTAAATTATCTTTACAGTTTGTCCCTATCTTGCTATCTTCAAAATCTAACAATATCTTACCAGTACTACCACAATTACATTGGTATTTCAATTCTAACCTATCATAAGTTGAATAACATAAATAACCTATATTCTCATTACATGTATCACAATACATCCATCCCCCATAATTCGTTGCCAATCTTGTATTTACTAATTCTTTATTCTTTAATACTC
>CATOJL010000151.1 GCA_951800155.1 uncultured Bacilli bacterium
TCGAGTTGGAGCAAAAATTGTACTCGTACCAAAATATAACAAGAAGAAATTGCCTGATATTTTCAAAAAATATCACCCTGAATACTTTTTTGGTGTTCCTAAAATTGGTCAAGATATGCTTGCAAATGAATCTGGTTTTTCAGATGTTGATATGTCTTGTTGCAAATACATTGTCTTTGGTGGAGAAGAAATGCAACACAAATTTTTAACGCAATTCCAAAACTTCATAAAGAAACTGGACGCTTCTATTCAAGTAAGTCAATCTTTAGGGGCAACGGAAGCAACATGTAGTATGACAAATACGTTTAATAATTGCAATGAAATAGGTAGTTTAGGAATTCCTCTTATCCATTTAAATGCTAAAATTGTGAAGATTAAAGAACCTTTTGAGGAAGATTTTGAAACAATTGAAGAGCTAGGATACAACCAAGTTGGAGAAATTTGTTTTCAAGGCGATTCGATCATGATGGGATATTTGCATGAGGAGGATAATGAAACAACATTAAGAGAACATGCAGATGGAAAAACTTGGTTACATACAGGAGATGCAGGATACATTACAGAAAGAGGAATTATTTATTTTGAAAATAGAATCAAGGATATGATTAAAATTAATGGAGAACAAGTTTTTACCTCTGAAATTAAAAAGGTAATTACTTCTCACCCTTTAGTAGAAAAATGTGTCATTACCTGTATTACAGATGAAGATAACAAAAAAAGAATCATCGCGACAATAACAACAGTTGATTCTTCACTTCTTCATGCAGATATAGAGCAACAGATTATAGAACTATGTAAAAATTCTTTAATTAAAGAAGCTGTTCCTAGAGAAATCATTGTAAAGGAACATTTACCAGAAACAATGTATTTGAAAACAGATACAAATTTACTAAAAAAAGAGTACCAAGAACGACAAAAAGTTAAATATATAAAGAAATGAGGGATTATATGAGACAATTAATAATTGGCGTTGATGCCGATGGTGTACTGAATAATATGTCTAAATTTCATATCAAGTATGGAACTAAATTTTTTAAAAGAGAACCTGTTCAACCAGAAGCATATAGTGTAAGGGAAATGTTTGCCTGTTCTCCATTTATGGAAGTCTTATATGGGTTATTCTATTTTAAGAAATACTGTAAAGAATATGAACCAAGAGAGGAGGCATCCTCTGTGATTCAAGAATTAAATCAAGAAGGGCATGAACTTCATGAAATTACGGCTCGAAAATTTGTAACTCTTCGAAATTTTTTAGGAAAATATAGTAGAAATATGTTCGAAACATGGACAGAAAAATATAATATGGATTTTAAAAGTTATCAATATTGTTCGGAAAAATGGAGTCCAAGAGATAAATGGATTGCATGTCATAAACTATCTGTTGATGTTATGATAGACGATAAACCTGATGTAGCGCTTTATTTAGCGAACCATGGCATCAAGGTTCTACTATTTGATGCACCTTATAATCAGGATGTAAAGCATGAAAACATCACTCGTGTTTTTAATTGGGTAGAAGTGCATGATCAAATACAGGATTTAAGGGTTCAAATGCAAGAAGAAGAGGAAAAAGACTTTCAAATCTTAGATGGGAAGGAAAGACAAAAATTAACGCCTTTCGAATTACGAAACTATCTACGAAACTATAAAAAATACTTGAAACAGCAACCATATAATGTGGAAACAAATAAACAATTTGATCGCAATTTTAAACTTTTTCGTACTTTAGGAATGCTTCCTATGATCTTTACAAAGATAAAAGTAGAAGGAAAAGAGAATATTCCTTATCAAGATGGATTGATTTTTGCTTCGAATCATTTAGACAGCTATGATCAATTTTTCATTTCCAAAGCACTTGGGAATCGTCCGTTAAGAGGACTTGCTGCCACGACAATAAAAGATACTTTCCGTGGAAAGTTATTTCAAAAATCAGGGGTTACTTTTGTTGATAGAACGGATGCAGAAGATAAAAAAATGGCAGAAGAAAAACTATGTATAGATTTAGTAAATGATAACAATATTCTAATTTTTCCAGAAGGTACAAGAAAAAATAAAACAGAAGAAGGAAAGCAAAAGAAGATATTGCAGTTTCAATTAGGAACAGCTTCTATTGCCCAAAAAACAGGTTCTCCCATCGTGCCTATTGCGATTGTCAAAAAAAACAACTTTGTGTCAATCCGCTTTGATAATCCAATTGTTGTAGGCTATGAAAATGATATTGAAACAGCAACAAATATGCTACAAGAAAACATAGTTACTCTCATTGATAAACCACAGGAACTTGTAAAAAAACGAAGCCCTTATTCTAAAAAAAATCAATAAAACTATTGGTTTTTTTATTTTATTATGATATTCTAAAAATAGAGGGTGATTTATGATGTATGGCTTAATCTTACAAACAATATCGTTTCTATTTTTTTTCTTAATCCTTGTCATCTATTTTTCTAAAAAACGGATCAATACGACAGAAACAAAGCTTTATTCTTTACTTCTTGTCATAAATACAATTGGAATTATATTGGATTTAATAAGTACCTCATTAGCTTTATTTGATAAAACAAATCTTCTCTTACATCCCATATCAAAGTTGTATTTGGTTTATTTAATTGGTATTTCCTTATTATTTGTTTATTATACTATTTTTATTTCCTATAGTCAGAAATTTTCTATAGGAAAAAAACATTTTTATTTTTTTATCTTTATTATTTGTCTATTAGCAGGGATATGTTTATATTTACCTCTTTATAATTTTTCTGAAGGAAATGTAGTCTATACATATGGAGCAAGTACGACCTTTACAAAAGTAATAGGCGCTATTTCGTATAGTAT
>CATOJL010000152.1 GCA_951800155.1 uncultured Bacilli bacterium
ACTTACACGTTTGTAAAGTAGATGTTGGAAGTGAAATTTTAACGATTGTTTGTGGAGCTCCTAATTGTCGGCAGGGTTTGAAAGTCATTGTTGCTCTCGCTGGAGCTCAACTTCCAGCTGGAGAAATTAAAAAAGGGGTCATTCGAGGTGTTGCATCCAATGGAATGCTTTGCGCAAAAAGTGAATTGGGTTTAGACAGTAAATTTTTAGAAACAAAAGATAAAGAAGGAATACATGAATTATCTAAAGATGCGATTGTTGGAAGTGATCCGATTGCTCTTTTAGGACTCGATGATGAAGTCATTGATTTTGAACTCACTGCCAATCGTGGGGATTTGTTAAGTATTCTAGGAATGGCTTATGAGCTTGGCGCTATTTATAAAAAAGCAGTCAAAGAGATGGATCTTTCTTATCATGAAAATGAGGAAGAGATCAACAATCAATTTAAGGTTGAAGTACAAACAGAGGCTTGTCCCTTGTTTTTAGCGAAGAAAGTAACCAATGTGACGATTAAAGAAAGTCCAGATTTTATTAAAAATCGGTTGATTGCTTCTGGTATTCGCCCTATCAATAATGTGGTTGATATTTCGAACTATGTTATGTTAGAAACGGGACAACCTCTCCATTTCTATGATGCGAAGCAACTAGGAGATACTTTAGTGGTAAGAGATGCTTTTGAAGGAGAGGAACTGACAACACTTGATAAGCAAAATCGAGTTTTATCTAAGGAAGATATCGTGATTGCAAATCGGGAAGGCGCTGTAGGACTTGCGGGTGTTATGGGAGGACTTTCTACGGAGGTCGAAGAAGATACAGAAGATATTTTAATAGAAGCTGCTATTTTTGATAGTATACGAGTAAGAAAAACGAGCAAGAAGATACTTCGTAGTGAAGCATCAAATCGGTTTGAAAAAGGCTTAGATCCCAAAAGAACCTACATGGCAATTGCACGTAGTTGTACTTTATTAGAAAAATATGCTGATGCGACTATTATTGGAGGAATGGTAGAATATAATACACTTTCGATGGAAGATAAAGTTGTTGAAGTATCTTTAGAGAAAGTAAATAAAGTACTTGGACTTTCTCTAGATTTAGATACAGTAATTCATATTTTTGAATCACTTGGTTTTTCTGTCGAGGAAAAGGAAAAATTAAAAGTGACCATTCCAACTCGGAGAATGGATATTCACATAGAGGAAGACTTAATTGAAGAAGTGGGAAGAATGTATGGCATGAATAAAATCAAAGGAAAACTACCCCTTCTAAATGTAGTGACAGGAAGTTATAATAAAACTAGAAGAGAGATGAAGAATAAGTTAGTGGATCTAGGTTTAAATGAAACGCTTAGTTATTCTTTAATTCCAAAAGAAGAAGTCCATACATTTACCAATGATACATTTATTCCTATATCACTAGCGGATCCAATGAGTGAGGATAGAAATACACTTCGTTATAGTATTCTTTATTCTTTAAAAGAGATTTATCTTTATAATCAAGCGAGAAACCAAGAAGATATTTGTATTTTTGAAATAGGAAAAGGTTTCTATAAAGAAGATGACATTTATAAAGAGGAAAATAAATTAGCTGTTTTAATGACAGGAGATTATTATTTAGATATTAAGAAAACAAAAGTAGATTTCTATATAATAAAAGGAGTTTTAGAGGAATTGCTCGATTATTTAGGTTATCAAAATCGCTATACAGTTCAAATCGATACAAGTGTAGCAAAGGAATTTCATCCGGGACAATCTGCTTCTATTCTTTTACAAGGAAAAAAGATTGGTGTTATTGGAAAGTTGCATCCAAATGTAGTAAAAAAAGATGTTTATGCGTTTGAGATTAGTCTTGATAAATTGTTTCAAAATAGAGGAACACGAATGCGTTATAAAGAAATTCCTAAATATCCAGAAATGAAAAAGGATTTAGCATTTATTGTTAAGAAAAGTGTAACTTCGAGTACATTAGAGGCCGTTATCAAAAAAGCGGGAGGAAAACTGCTAAAGGAAATAGAAGTATTTGATGTATATACAGGGGAAAATGTAGGGGAGGATGAAAAGTCCATCGCTTATACATTAACGTTTACCGATAGCACTCGAACATTAACAGAGGAAGAAGTGAATGTAGTGTTTAAGGCCATTATTAAGAAAGTAGAAGAAACTTGTAAAGCAACCTTGCGAGATAAATAGTGATTTTTGGTATGAATTTCTTGTATTATACTCTAAATTTTAAAGAAAAATTTTGTGATAGAATCGTTTGATTCTATATAGAATATTTTATAGATATGCAGGAGTGATTCTTAATCAGGGGAGAGAAGCATATACTATTTTGGTGATTCAATGTTTACGATGAAAGATGCAATGTATGCGGCGCGTGTCTTAGGGGTTTCCTTTGCTACGTATACTCCTGAAGAGTTTTTAGATGGAATCAATATAGAATTAGAGCATGGAACAGTAAATCCAGAAACAAATGTAACAAATGATAACTTACTTATAACAGCTAAAATTGCTTTAGCGCACTTAAATGAATTTTCAAACTATTATAATCAAGAATATGGTTTAAGAGTTTTTGAAGAATTTTTACAGAGTAAACTTACAAAATAGAATGGATAAGAGGATATAAGCCTCATTTCTTAGATATAGAAATGGGGTTTTTATATGCAAAATCAATTACAGAATAAGGAAATAAAATGTATATGGATTTAGGTCAAGAATTTAGACGCGAAAATCTTTAGTAAATTAAAATTTAAGCTATTGCTAAGCTAGTAATATAGTTGTTATATTTTTGATTAGGTGTAATGTATCCTAGAGTACTGTGGATAC
>CATOJL010000153.1 GCA_951800155.1 uncultured Bacilli bacterium
TGGCAATGCTTTCTTTTGCAACTGGAATTATTTTGGATGTTGTTGCTAAAAAGCATAAACAATTATTTGAATTATATTTATATTCTTTATATAAAAAATAGATGTCTTTTTGAATGGTTCAAAATGTGGAATAGGAACAAATTTAAAGTTTTGTTTAGAGTGCCAAGTTTTCATACAAATATCATTTAAAGAAAAGAATGAAAAAGAGAAAATGGTTAGAAGTCTAGAGAAATACTGTATATCCTATGTCGTTGCTTTGTTTTTCTACTAGTTCTATTTAGTTAGAAGATAGGGAGAATCTATAACATTTTTTGAGGATTTTATAATTATTTATAGACTTTATAAATTAGATATTAGAATGAAAAAGTTCTAACTTTTTTAATTTCTACAAACTATCTTTTTCTAGGTAGTACTTTTTACAGATTCTAAAAATATGTCTTTCTTCTTTAAAATATCTGTGAACTTTTCTTTTCAAATAAGCTATTTCTCTTATTTTACAAAAGGGAAAGAATGTTTTACAATGCTTTTGAGGGAAGAAAAAGGGCTTAATAGAAAGGCTAACTATTAAAAGTCAATAGTTTTTCTAAAAAATTTAAAATTGGAAAAGACACCCACGCAAAAAAGATTTCACAGAAGTGAAATTTTGAAAAATTGAGCAATCAATTATTTCAATAAAGACGGATCAAATTGGATATTTTTGGTTTCAAGAATGAAAATGACTCTAATAAGTTTTTTAGCCACATGAGATAAAGCAACTCTATGACATTTGCCTTCAGATATTTTCTTATAGTAGTAGTCATAAAAAGTATTATTAAATTTAATGACAGTAAGAGCAACATTCATTAATGAATATCTTAAATATCCAGAACCACGCTTCACCATTTTACCTTTGGAAGATATAGTACCTGATTCAATGATACCAGGCTCTAAACCAGCAAATGATAACATTTTACTAGGATTAGAAAATTTAGAAATGTCTCCAAATTCACTTAGGATTGAAGCACAAGTAATTACACCAATTCCTGGAATAGAAAGAGTTGGTGGATTAAGATCTTTGATAATTGTAGAAATTTGTTTATCTAATTCTAAAATTTGTTCATCAATGTTTTTGTAAAGATTAAGAATAGAAGATAATTCAAGTTCAAAAATATCATTGGATTCACCAATAGTATTTTTAGCTAAATCTTTTATTTTAACAAACTTAGCATAAGTAAATTTACCACGAGACAGTTTGTTTAAAGAGTCAAAATCTTTCATATTAGCAATTTTTTCTGGAGTTTTATATTTTTCTAAAATATAAAGAGAAGTAGCACCAAAAGAATTACTAAAAAAAGGTTTAAATTCAGGAAAAATCATATCTAATATGTTAGTTAATTGAACTTTGTATTTACTTCTTTGTTTCACGAAAGTTTCCCTTAATCTAGTAAGTGACTTAATGGAATATTTATGATAAAATAGTTTTGAATTTGGTTTATATGGAACAGACATAAGTTTTCTTGCAATTACAGTTGCATCAACTTTATCCGTTTTAGTTTTTCTTAAAGATAAAGATTTATAAAATTCTTTCACTAGAAGAGGATTAAATTCCATAAAACTATAATTATTCTTTTCTAAGAATAATTTCAAATTCAAACCATAATGTCCAGTGGCTTCGAGACCGATGTGGACATCAGAATTATCATAGGGTTTCAATAAGTCTAAAAACTGTTGAAATCCTTTTTTGTTGTTATCAAAAGATAAATTTCCTACAATGACTTCACCTGTATCTTTACAGATGAAACAATCGTGTTTGTATTTCGATATATCTATTCCAACATATATCATATACATGCACCTCCTTGGTTAGTTTTTTAATGCCTGTATGTTTGCCACAAAAGCTTTCTATCTTGTAACCTCGCTGAACCTATAAAACGTCAAAGCGTTAACTAACTAATCAACAATTAAAATAAAAAGTCTGTGGTAAGAGCCTTTCTAAACAGTCAAAGCTGTAGAGAGATAGAAACAAATCCACAGGCACGAGTTATTATAACTCAAAAAATATAAATAGAAAGAATCAATCTAATAGATTAATAATTTCTATAAGATTGATTATACGAGAAGAGATGAAAATGAGTGAATCAGTAAGAAGAAAACAATTAGAAGAAGGGACAATTGTACCCATCACCTTTGATTATGTATTTTGTAATATCTTTAATAATATGGATAATATCATCATATTAGAAAACTTTTTGGCATGTTATTTAGAAGTACCATTAAGTAAGATAAGAGGACATGTAGAAATACTGAGTCGTAATCTCATTATTGAACATAAAAGAGAAGCAAATAAACAAATTGATTTATTAGTAGATATTGATGGTGAAAAAGTAAATATTGAACTACAAAATAAAAGGTCTGATGGAATTATCAACCGAAATGTGGTGTTCGCTAGTAAGATACATGCAAGGCAACTCAAAATAGGCAAGGAAAAAGGAAAAAAAGAGAGTGAGAGTAAATATGCAGGGATAAAAAGAACGTTACAGATTAACTTAATGCGAGGGAAGGATAAGAAAAAAGTAAAAGAAAGCTATTTTCTAACCAATGAAGAGGGAGAGATTCTTACAAAAAAGTTACAAATTGATCTAGTAAATATGGAAAAAGGGAAAGAACTTTGTTATACTAAAGAGGAAACAAAGTTAGCGAGATGGTGCAGGGTGATACTAGCAACAACGAGGGAAGAATTTGAAGAAGCATTAGGAGAGGATTTAATGGAGAAAGAGGCCAAAGATTTACTA
>CATOJL010000154.1 GCA_951800155.1 uncultured Bacilli bacterium
CCCCCCATCATTTTGTCAACTTCATTTTTTGACACAACAAAAAAACAGGAAATTCCTGCTAACTTGGTCATACATTAGAAAAAATAGAGTTACTACTTATTTCCCCTAATTTTATATATTTTTTGTTTTATTACTCTCCCTTTAAAAGATGCATCTTCAGACAACAATATTTCTGCTTTTCTATAAATAGTGTCATCAAAAAATATTCTGGGATAATTTTTAAATAAATAAGAAATCACTGTAACAATATCCTTACTTTTATAATTTGTTCCTATTTCAAATTTATAGATTGGGTTCCTCGTCATCAAATGCCCTTTTTCTAATCAAATACCTGATGTGTAAAGGCAATAAGAAAATCAATATATTCCCTTACCTCCTCTTTTTTAATGAACTAAGAAAAAAATAGGATACCCAGTTTCCAACTCTTTTTCTATATTCGTTTATATACCCAATTTCATCTTTGGGAGATAAAACATTGAGCACATTTAGACATTTATTCATAATAGCAATAATTTCTCCTCGGTTATAAAGAGGGACATCATCTATGTGATTTCTCATATAAAATAAAAGTTCTCTTAAATTATCACTTTCCCTTTGCATCATATTTTGATTAAAGTATACTTGTTCTATAAAAGTATTCATGGCTAATATAAAACTATCATAATACACATATTGTTGTGAAATCTGTTCTAATTCCTTTTGTATGTCTTTGGAGGCCAACATCTTTTTCAGTTTCTCTAACGAATGAAAAACTTCAATGCTTGCTAAATCAAATCCCTGTGGCACCTGATAATTTGTTTGATCTTGAAACAGATGCATATACTTTTCTTTATTCTCAAAATTCCCTTCTCTTAGTATTCGAATCACTTTTTTTTGTAAATGCTCCTCATGTATAACTTGTGGGAAACCCAATAGCAATTTATTTAAGAAGAACGGAAAATCTTCATCAATACATACTTCCAATTCCTTATAATTCATCAAAAGCATATTCAAATATTGAAAGTCTTTCTGAATATCCACAGCCAATTGTCTAACAGAAATTGCCGAAAAATGTTTTGCTGATTCCACGGTTGCATATCTTGAAATATACTCTCTATTGTATACTTCTGTTGCATCATTCCACTCCTGCCCACTTAGCACAAGTTTCATCCAACCAAGTATTTCTTTATCCTTTTCATCTTCTATATTCTTTTCTAATAAAGAACTAAATTCATATAAACGTTCAATGATAAAAACAGGATATATGTTTTTATAAGTCATGCATTCAACAAAATAATATAATTCATATATATAATCATTTTTAGGATCTACATCTAATAATCCTTCTTCTAAAAGCTTTTTATATTGATTTGAAAAAAGAAGATACTCTGTAAAATAATGATAATATATTTTCTTTATCATTGCCTCTTCCTTATTCTTCTACATATACTTTCTTCCTCTCCTCTACTGTAACATATGCATATACTTCTTTATAATTTTTAACAGGAATAAATTGGATATCCTTTTTTACCTCTTCTGGAATATCAACAAGATCAATCAAGTTATCATTGGGAATAATAATTTCTCGAATTCCATTTCGATGTGCTCCAATTGTTTTTTCCTTCAATCCGCCAATTTTTAAAACTTGTCCATGCAAAGTGATTTCTCCAGTCATAGCCATCTTTTTACTAATTTTTTGTTTTGTAAGAGCACTGATAAGTGCCGTAGTTAAAGCAATACCTGCACTTGGTCCATCTTTTTTTATAGCGCCTTCTGGAAAATGAATATGAATATTATTTTCTTCTAATAAAGGATAGGGTATTTTAAATTTTTTATAATTTGCTTTCACATAATCCAAAGCAATCAAAGCACTTTCACGCATAACTTCTCCCATAGAACCTGTTAGAATAAGCTCTCCTTTGCCCTTAAAATAAGTAACTTCAATTCTTTGCACATCCCCACCATAATAGGTATAAGCAAGTCCATTTACTACACCAACTTCACTACTCCTATCATTTTTAGAGAAATGATAAATGGCATTGCCTAAAAATTCTTCTATTTTTTTATTGTCTATAATATATTTATTGACAATTATTTTTTTTATAACTAAGCCTGTTACGATTTTACGAACAATTTTAGCAAGTTGTCTTTCTAACTCACGAACACCACTTTCTCTTGTATAAAAGCGAATAATTTTCAAAATCATTTCATCACTGATTTTAATTCCCTCTACATTTACACCATGTTCCTTACAAATTCTAGGAAGTAAAAACTCTTTGGCAATCCGTAATTTTTCATATTCTGTATAACCAGATAAATGGAGTATTTCTAAACGATCTCGTAAAGCCTCAGGAATTTGTTCTACATAATTTGCAGTGGTAATAAACACTACTTTTGATAAATCAAATTCTTCTTCTATATAATGATCACTAAAATATTTATTTTGCTCTGGATCAAAAATTTCTAATAGTGTACTTGCAGGATCCCCCTTATAATCTCTTGTCATTTTATCAATTTCATCAATTAAGAAAACAGGATTTTTACTTTTAGATTTTTTAATACCTTGTATAATTCGCCCCGGAGAAGAACCTAAGTAAGTTCTTCGATGTCCTATTATTTCTGCTTCATCATTAATTCCCCCTACAGAAATTTTTACAAACTTCCGATTCATGGCTTCAGCAATAGAAAAGGCAAGCGATGTTTTTCCAACTCCCGGAGGACCTACTAAACAGAGAATAGGACTTTTTAAGTTTCCTTTCATCTGTTTAACTGCCAAATATTCTAT
>CATOJL010000155.1 GCA_951800155.1 uncultured Bacilli bacterium
AAATACGAAAGTAGAGATTATCCAAGTAAAGATTATATTTTGAAAAGAGATAATCATTTAGTACTTGTGATTGATGAAGATACCGAAGATAAGTTAAATGATAACTTGATACAATTCTTAAAATATGCGATAAAAAAAGAAGAATTTACCTTTAAAATATCAGAGATGGTAAGTAAGTTGAATTTAAATATTACACCACCTGTATTTGGTAAATTACTTGCAAATAACAAAGAAAAGTTAGAAAAATTAGGACTTACTATTAAATCTAAAAGAACTGCAACAGATAGAATTTATACTGCTATATATAAGGAACCTATACTTGAAAGCAATAATTTCGAGGAGGAATGATTATGGCAGTTAAACAACTAGATAAGTCTGAATGGACTAAAGATGGTCGTAAATGGATATTTTATGACTATGTAAAGAATTTAGATGGAACTAGAAGAAAATATAAGTCAAAGAAGTTTTTTACAAAACCAGAGGCATTAAAAGCTGAAAGAGAGTTTCTAACAACAAACACTGAACGAGCAGATAAAGATCGTAATATGACTTTTAAAGATTTATATACTCTCTTCTATGCCTATAAAGAAGATAAAGTAAAATTTACTACTTTAAAAACTTATAGAGATAGACAAAAATTCTTTAAAAATCTAGAAAATGTTAAATTAAAGGATTTTAATATAGAACACTTTGAAAAATGGAAGAAAGAGATTAATTCTTATGGTTATACAACAAATCATAAAAATCATCTATTTAAATTCTTTAAAGAATTATTAAACTATGCTACTAAATGGTACAATTTTAATTTCACTACAACTTACAATAAAATGACTAATTTTACGAATCCAAATGAAATACCAAAAGAAATGTTATTTTTCAATTATGATGAATTTAAAAAGTTCATTTCAGTAGAAGATGATATTTTATATAAAACTATGTATGAGACTTTATATTATTGTGGCCTAAGGCGTGGTGAACTTCGTGGTCTTACTTGGAATGACATTGATTTTGAAAATAGTTATTTGAGTGTAAATAAAAATGTTGTAGCAACTCGTGGTGATGAAGATAAATCCTATATGATTACTACCCCTAAAACCAAATCAAGTATTAGAAATATTCCAGTACCCAAAGTTTTATTAAATGATTTAAAAGAATTGTATAGAGTTTCTAATAATCATTATGGATTTAATAGTAGCTGGTATGTCTTTGGGGATTCTGAACCTATTACAAATGGCAAAATTAGATGTAGAAAGAATAAAAATTGTAAACTAGCAGAAGTAAAAGAAATTAGAATTCACGATTTTAGACATAGTTGTGCCTCACTCTTAATCAATAGTGGTGCAACTATAAATGTAGTTGCAAAATATCTAGGGCATACAAAAATAGATGAGACATTAAACACATATTCTCACCTATTTAAAAATCAAATGAATGAAATAATAAATATTATCGACAATTTAAATTAAAATGGGTACCTATTTGGGTACCTAATACATATATGAAATGGCTTGGAGCCCTTAAAAACAAAGTATCCCGCCATTTCCGACGGGATTTCAGGGGGTTCCAGAACACTTAAGTATCTTTTTAGATGCAATCCAAAACATCATAGCCTATATTGAAGAAAGATATAAGAAAGGGAATTAGAAAAACAGAGGTTATATTACAAAAGAAAGGAAAGGAAAATTTGAGAAAAGCATTATGGAATCCATGGCATGGCTGTCATAAATGTAGCCCAGGATGTAGGAATTGTTTTGTGTATTATTTTGATCAAAAGCGAAATAGGGATACGACCATTGTGACACGATCTAAAACGAATTTTAATCTTCCTTTAAAGAAAGATAGGCAAGGGAATTTTAAAATAAAAGAAAAAACAGAAGTAGCTACCTGTTTTACATCGGATTTTTTTATTGAAGAGGCAGATTGTTGGAGGGAGGAAGCATGGTCTATTATAAAGCAAAGACCAGATATTGATTTTTTGATTTGTACGAAGAGAATTGAAAGATTTCATTCTTGTATCCCCAAAGATTGGAAAGATGGGTATCCGAACGTAATAATAGCTACTACTTGTGAAAACCAGATAATGACAGATAAAAGGCTCCCTATTTTGCTTGCCATTCCAGCAAAAAGAAAATATGTTTTAGTTTCTCCTCTTTTAGAAGATATTGATTTTGCTCCCTATTTAAAGAAGGGAAACATTGATTTGGTGTCAGTAGGGGGAGAATCTTATGCAAATGCTCGTATATGTGATTTTGCTTGGGTAAAACATATTAAAGAAGTTTGTGTTAGAGAGAATGTTCCCTTTTCATTTCATCAAACTGGATCTCGTTTTAAGGTGAATGGGAAAATATATAACATAAAGCACCGTGATGAATATAGGCAAGCGAAAAGAGGAATGAAATATCTTTAAAAAATATTTATTTTTGAACAAAATTTCTACGAGAGATTTTTGGGAAGCTTTTTTTGAAAATCAAAATGTAAAAGTAACGAAAAAAATGTTTGCTATAAAAAATGATAGAACAACAAATGCAACAATTAAATTTGTAAAAATTTTTTAAATAATGCAAAGCCAGTATATGAATTATACCTTTAAGGTAGTATCATTATAGTATAAAACTATTGCATAAATAATAATTTGGTACTATAAAAGTGTAAGAAGTAGATCTAGTTAGTTAGATTGAAAATTACACTTCTTTTTATTATGATTGTAGTAGGATTGGTTAACGTATAGTAATTGGAGTTAAAGTACTCGTC
>CATOJL010000156.1 GCA_951800155.1 uncultured Bacilli bacterium
ATTTGAAGTAGCAGTTGCAAGGGGATATCATGATTATAGTTGGGCAGACAATTCCTATGAATATTTAACATACAAACAAGTAGCGGATACAATAGGCTTAACAGCAGGAAAGTTATTAAAAGGAGAAAGTGTATTAGGAATCACTGGAACAGGAGAAACCTCTTGTCCAAGTTGTCCAGATTGTCCAACGTGTTTAAATACAAGTGATGCAACAGCAACAGCTAGAGATATATCCAAAGGAAAAACAGCGTATGTGAATGGGAACAAAATAACAGGAACAGGTATACAAGGAAAGACTTATGAGTTTGATCGGGTGCAAGCAGTTTCTAGTAAAAATTTTACATATGGTAGTTGGAGTGCAGTTACTACTAACCAAGGAACTACGACATTTACGATAGATTTACCTTTTACTCCAACTAAACTTAATTCATGCCATGTAAATCTAAGTGGAAATTATGCCACAACTAATTCAAACCGTTGGGATGCCGATTTTAGAATTAGGAGAGATGGAACTGATTATTGGTATATGGTAAACTTACCAAATGACTTTTATGTATCTAACTCCAATTCAACGAATGCTTATACAGATACAAGAACAAGGTGTCGTATTTCTGAAAATAAGTTAGTTTATGAAGTTTATGTTGTTGCTCAAGGACCAAGCAATGGTTTAGGTGTGGGAGGTTGTGCATTACATACAAGATCAAATACATTTTATTTAAGTGGTGTGATTGCATATGACTAAAAAGGAATTTAGAGCTTTTCTAAATTTTTTATTTGTTTCATTTTATTGACAGGACTTTGAAAGATAGGTAAAATGAATATAGAGTAAGAAAAGGAAAGATGGAATATGGAAAAGAGAGAAAAAGGGTTTACACTTATAGAACTACTAGCAGTTATTGTAATACTTGCTGTTGTAGCCTTAATTGCAACGACTTCGATTATACAAATCATTGATCGAGCCGAAAAAGGAGCTTTAGAAGATTCAGCCTATGGGATTATAGAAGCAGGAAGCGTATTTTATATTGATCATATATTACCAGAAACTGGGAAAGAAAATAACGAAAGGTATAATTTTGAGGTTATTGAAAATAAATTTGTGAATGTAAAAAATAAGGAAGAAAAATTGGCATTTAAAGGCTCTATGCCAAAGAGTGGGAAATTACAAATCAATGCTAATGGAGATACAGCCATAGCAATTTGTAATAGAAAGTATTGTGCATGTAAGAGTATAACCGAAACAAAAGTAGTAGTACAAAAGACAGGATGTGAAATTGATGAAGAAACAGGGGAGATTGGAACAAAAAAGGATACAACCCCTATTGGAACCGTTATCTCTTATATGGGTTCAACGACTCCTCCAGATGGCTATTTATCTTGTGATGGAACAACTTATAAAATCAGTGACTATCCAAAACTTGCAGAGCAAATTAAAGAAGGTTTTGGGTCTTATAACTATTATGGAGGAAATGGAACGACTACTTTTGCCGTACCCGATTTAAGAGGGGAATTCTTGCGAGGAGCTGGAACAAATAATCATAAATCAAGTACAGGAGCTTTAGAAGGATCTGGCTCATCAGTCGGTAAACATCAGAGTGCAACTATTCATGACCGAGTAGGGGTATATGTAAATGGTGCTGATTTTTGGGTTGGAGGATATGGTCCAGCTAGTTCTACCTCAGCATTAAATAATGCAGATAGTTTATTTGGAAAATCAACAGGGTTTTATTTGGGAAAATCATCCAGCAATACTTCAGCAGTGTATGTTAATCAGCCGACACAGGGGACGTCTCGTCCAACGAATACCTCTGTTCTTTATTGTATCAAGTATTGATGTGCAAGAGAGGGATAGAGATGAAAAAAATTACAATTTTTTCATGAGAATGTAAATATAAACAATAAAATTTGAATTAAAAATAATTGAACTATACAAAAAAATACGTTATAATAGGCTTATATTTAACAGGCAAAAAAGAAAAGTAGTAAAAAGAATGGTTTTATATAGAGAAAAAGTGTTAGGTGAAAACTTTTAAAATATTCTTTCGAACTTATCTCTTTAGCTTGATCGGGGATTTCCGTTAACAAGAAAGAGCATAATTGTATTATGAATTAAGGTGGTACCGCGGGAAAGAGAACTCGTCCTTATATTTGTAGTACTTTTTTTGGGAGGTTTTATGAGCTTTAGTATGTATTTGCTTGTGTTTTTAGGAATGTATATCATTTATTTGTTATTTGTAGTTTCTAGAAAGAAAACGAGGGAGCAATTTAAGAAGAGCAGTTACGTTTTGTATTTAGTCAATGTATATAAAATTGATGTAGATCAATGCAGTGCGAAAACTTTAGCGAGTTTTGTGACATTTGTTAATGCTTTTATTTTGGCAACAGGTATTTATATTGTTTTTAATATAAAAGGTATTGTTGGAATTGGTATTGCCTTTGTTTCTATGCTTCTTCTTCTTTTTCTCCTTTATCATATACTCGGAAAGCTTTTAAAAAAGAAAAGTGAGGGGAAAAGATGAAATATAGGGTAAGAGAAGTAAGGACAATTAGAAAGGATTTTATAAATGATTGTGTCATTTCTTTAACCTTTCTTTTTAAAAAAATTATGGAAAAAGAGAGTGTCCTGAAAAGCGAAAAGCGTATTTAGAAGGAAAAATGTATAAAAAAGAAGGGTG
>CATOJL010000157.1 GCA_951800155.1 uncultured Bacilli bacterium
CTTTTGGCTTCTTTATATTTTCCCTGTCTAGTATACACATATGCCATATTATTATAGCTACTAGCAGTATCAGAGTGATTCTCTCCTAATACCTTCTCTCTTATTTCTAGTCCTTTTTTATACAAACTTTCGGCTTCTTTGTATTTTCCTTGTCTTCCATAAACTCCTGCCATATTATCATAGCTATTGGCAGTATGAGGATGTTTTTCTCCTAATACCTTTTCTCTTATTTCTAATCCTTTTTTATATAAAATTTCAGCTTCTTTGTATTTTCCTTCTTTAGCATATACCCCTGCCAAATTATTATAACTATTAATAGTATCAGGATGCTCTTCCCCTAACACTTCTTCTATTATTTGTAAACTTTTTTTATAAAATTCTTCAGCTTCTTTATATCTACATTGTATCTCATACACTTGCGCTAATTGATAATCAATCTCTGCAATCTCCAAATGTTTGGTTCCCAGCAATTTTCTACTAATTTCCATTGCCTTTAACAACAATTTTTCACTTTCTTCATAATGTGTGTTATCTTTTTCATCTTTAGCCTGTTTTATTAAAATATGTGCTTCTTCTAATTTTAGTTTTAATATTTCTCCTTCCCACTTTTCTTTTTCCTCCGATTCATTTACCGCAGAAATCGACTCTATTTTCTTCTCTGCTTTCGTTTCATAATCATTATGAAATGTAATTTTCAGCTTAATAAATGAATAAAAATCATATGCTCCCACTGATAGTTGTTCATCACCATATGGCGTGGTAAGAAAAATAAAATTCTTTCCCAAACTCTCTAACATATCTCTGCTAAAATTTAAGCGGTTTAAACTTTCTTTATCTTGAATGGCAAGATGAAAATTAGCAATGATAAAAACTTGTGTTTCTGGTAAGGAATTAACCCACATTTGTAAATCACAAAACAAATAGTCGCTTGGATGCTGTTTGTAATCATAAATTTGCACCATTCCTTGTCTATAAATCCTAACAATTTCTTCTTGCATCATTTCATCAGCTATCACCAAAAATAAACCTTGTTCAGATTGATTTATAATCCAGCCCAATGTCTGATATTCTTCCTGATTACTCTCTATCATTTGTAATCAACCCCTGTTCTTTGAAAAATTTTATAACCAAAGGATGCACATTATGCCATCGCTTTCCATTATATTCAAGCACTACGGAGGCTTGTAACATCTCTAAAAGCATTTCTTTATTTTCTATTCGCTCTTTATTTCCTTTATAAATATTTAACAAAAATTCATATTCTTTTTCCTCAATTCGTCTTGTTAAGTTCGTTTTTAACTCCTCTAATGCACGCTCTGCATCTTCCATAGAAATTGTTTCACTATTTCTGCGCAATGCTCTTTTTGCTGATGAATTGATAGTATAAAATAAATCGCGAAGCGAACCTCCTGTATATTGAATTAAATTTTTTAAAACATCTGCTTCAAATAATTCTAATTTTGCACGCTTTTCCACAATTTTACATATAATATCAATACCATCTTGGAATGGCTGACCTGTTATTGTCTCAATCTTTATCATTGGAAGTGTCTTTGTCACAAAATAACTTTCCATAGCTGAAAATCTTGCATCATAAGATAGCCCAATAGGAAACGTATAAATAACAGGAAATTTCATTCCTGAAAGACTTGACACATAATTATAAAATACTTTCCATGCATCTTCTGGATTCAATTTATCCAAATCTTCAAAAATAATAATAGGACGTTTTCCTTCTGTTTGTTTTGTAATTTCTTCTGAAACTAAACTTAATATTTCAATCCATTCGCTTGTACGAACATTGATTTTTCTTCGATATTCTCTTCTTGTTTCCTCATTAAACTTTAAATCCGTTTTAATTTTTCCAAAAAGAGTTAAAATATTTGTAAAAATCCCTTTTAATTCTACAGATGCACCTACTTCTGCACAAAGTTCTTCTGCTTCTTGAGATATGACCGTTTCTGTACCTTCATACCAAAAAGTCGTAATTTGTTCTAAAAGTTTTTTTTCAATTTTACATTGTAATTCTTGTGCAATTTGTAATAAAGCTTCTCCCATTAATATAAAAAGGTCTGAATGTACAATATTAAATAAATCCAAATCCATGCCGCAATGAACGGTCTTTACATAATATCCTTTATCAACTAATCTTTCTGACATTCTGTTTAATTCGGTACTTTTTCCGCATCCTCGATGTCCTAACAGCAAAAATGCAGCACATTCTTCTTCATTTTGACAACTGTCAAAAATATCTTCAATTGGAGAATTGTATTTATCACTTGTTCGATATTCCATCGTATCCTCACAATAAAATTTATTCATCTGTTCTATTTGTAAAGGTGCTGGTGAAAAGGCATTTATCATTTCAGAAAGTTGGGTTGCATATCTCATTATCATTCCTCCTCATATCAAATGAATATTCATAATCCACTTTGTTGCTTGCTCATAACCTCATTGCCGCTTTGTGACATTTTTTAACTGAAAACGCAATTCTTCCCTAATAAGGTTAATCTCTTTTTATTGTTATTATATTACATTTTGCAATTTAGCAAAATATTTATTTAAACTTATATTATACATTTTATATCATAT
>CATOJL010000158.1 GCA_951800155.1 uncultured Bacilli bacterium
TTTTTTTAAATTCTTCATCATATGTTTTATGCTCTTTTTTCATAGACACTTTTCCTCCTTATTTTTAGGTATACCTAGTATACCATCACTAAAGTTTTTCGTGTCTATATATCTATCCTAACACCAAGAGTTATATTTGAAAATGAATTTAGTTAGTTTAATTAAGGTGTCTTATATTGATTATCAAGGTTATTATTCAGATTTTAAAGGTGATTTATACGATTTGCTTTGTGAATATATCTCAGTTAATGATAGACTTGTCTATTATGCGATAGATACATGTGGTTGTTTATTTTCTAACAGAGAATTAAAGAAAATATTAAATGTTATAAAAATCGAAAATATAAAAAGACCACAACAATTTATAAATTCTACTGAACAACAATTAAAACTTTTTAGAAAGGAGATTAAATATGAAAGAAGTTAGATTAATAGCTCTATCAATGAGTTTATCCGAAAACGATAAAACTAAAATATTAAAAGCTGAAAAATATTTCAAAAGTTTAGGATATTCATTAACAGTAGGAAAATACATTTTTGATAAAGATACTTATTTTGGATGCTCTAGTATAAAGAATAGAGTTGAAGATTTAATGAATGCATTTTTAGATAAAAATGTGGAAATAATCGTGTGTGCAGATGGAGGCTATAATGTAAATCAAATACTTCCATATCTTGATTATAAGATTATCAAACAGAATCCTAAAATAATTATTGGCTATTCTGATATTACAGCATTATTAATTGCAATTATGAAGAAAACCAATTTAACTACATACTATGGACCGATGTTAAGTGGTTTTAGTTCTGATAATGAATATACTCTACAATATTTTGAGAAAATATTAAAAAATACCGATTTTATGATTCATTCATCAAAGGAAATATATGACTATAAAAAAGTAAATAATAAAATGGAAAAAGCTACATTAAAAAATGATGGTATGATACCAATCCAAAATGGTGAATCTTTTGGAAAAATTATTGGTGGTAATTTATGCACTATCAACTTATTGCAAGGCACAGAATATATGCCTGATTTAAACGGTAGTATATTGTTCCTTGAGGATGATGCTGATGATTTTGGAAATGATGTGTTTTTATTAGAATTTGATAGGAACTTAGAATCATTATTACAATTACCTAATTGCAAAATAAAAGGAATTGTTTTTGGCAGATTCCAGTTATGTAGTAATATGACTATTGATAAATTAAAAACTATCATTAAAAATAAGAAAAAGTTAAAAGATGTTCCAATTGTATGTGGAGCTGACTTTGGACATACAAATCCAATGTTTACAATTCCAATAGGTGCATATTGCAACTTGAAAATAAAGAACAATGATATAGAAATAAAAATAGAAATGAGGAAATGATATGAAAATTCAAAATGTAAAAGGTGGCTATGATTTTTTACCTAAAGAACAAAGAATCAGAAATTATCTAAATGATACATTAAGAAAAATTTTTGAAGAGTATGGATATAATCCAATTGAAACTCCACTACTATGTTACTATGACATTTTAAGTGATAAGTATGATGAGGATAATGATATATTAAATGAGATTTATAAATTAAGTGATCAAGGGGAAAGACAATTAGGATTAAGATACGATCTAACTGTACCTTTTGCAAAATTTATTGCATTAAATAAAAATAAAATAAATATACCATTTAAACGCTATGAAATAGCAAAGGCTTTTAGAGATGGACCTGTTAAGGTTGGAAGGGATAGAGAATTTACGCAATGTGATGTTGATGTTGTTGGTTTATCTGGGCAAATGATAGAAGCTGAATTGATGACCTTATTTACTAGAGCATTTAAAGAATTAGGCATTGATATTATTATCAAATATAATAGTAGAAATTTGATGAATGGTTTGATTCTAGAATGTGGTGTCGATGAAAATTTAGTTTCGCTAGTTACAACCAATATTGATAAGTTGGAAAAAATAAGTAAAGATGAATTTAAAAATAATTTACTTAATATTGGATTAAAAACACAACAAATCGACTTACTTTTAGAGTATTTTAGCTTATCCTTATGTGAATTAAATAATAAGTTTGAAACTACCAAAAATGAAAAAATTATTTTGGGATTAGATGAATTAAATCAATTAACAAGTTATTTAGAAGCACTAAATATTAATGATTTATGCATATTTGCATCATCATTAGCAAGAGGACAAAATTATTATACAGGTAATGTATTTGAAGTATATGAAAAAAATGGAAAAATAACTTGTAGTATAGGTGCAGGTGGAAGATACGATAAAATGATTACTAATTTTATTGGTAATGGTAATGAATATCCAACAGTAGGAATAAGTTTTGGTTTATCATCAATTTATGAATTACTAAAAGATAGAGAAATGTTTGAAAGTGAATCTAATATAGATATTTATATAATTCCTATGGGAACAAATGTTGAAAGTTTAAAATTAGCAAATAATTTAAGAAATTTAGGTTATAAAGTTGAAATACAAATGCAAAATAAAAAATTAAAGAAAAGTCTAGATTATGCTAATAGAGAAAATATTCCTTATGTAATTATATTAGG
>CATOJL010000159.1 GCA_951800155.1 uncultured Bacilli bacterium
GCTGTCCATCAATAGGAATAAAAATACCATTTTCCTCTTTTCCATAAATAAAATTAAGATCAAGTGGTATATGATTTTGAATTGCTTTTTTTATATCATTCAATAAGCTAGTACGTACTTGTTTTGCATGCTCATCTTCCCTCCCATGTGCATAATCTCTTTGAATCATGGGAATTTTTACTTTATAATTTTCTAACAATTCTACTAGGTTCGAAATTGTATTACTTTTCATAATCTTCCCCCTTCAAAAAAGATGTTTAATAATTGAATCATGGCATCGATATATTCCTTTTTATCTTTTTCTCCCCATAATTGTATATCCTCTTGCTTCATATCATTTGTATACACTTTTAAAAATACATTTTTAGTGCATATAGGGACAAATTGCCCATTTGCTTCCCTCTCAAGAATAACTCTTCTTTTCTCTAAGAACGTTTCATTCTTATAACTACGATTGGTATGACAATCTAAAAGGGCTAAGTTACCGATATTATCATCTGCTTCATTTGTCTTATCAGCTGTTGCATGAATATGTTCAATATCCCATCCTTCTTTTTTATAGATGTCAAAAGGAAAACGATATTGTTTTTCACTCTTACATACGAGTGTCGCAATATTAAACAAGAAAAGAAGATTTCTTATTTTCTTTTTATGACTAGAAGTTAAAAATTCATTCCGTATAAAATGCAAATTTGATTCATTCCAACTACTCTGTTTTTTTATAGCTTCTAATAGAGCTTTATCAATCTCACTTTTCCTTTTATTACGCGTTAAAGCACAGATTTCATGCATGTTTTTCCCACAAGCTATTAAATAACCTATAATATGATACTTATTCAAATCCATGTACCAATCATAAAATTCCTCATATAAACTTTTGATTTTATCCCATATCTCTTTTATATATTTCTGCTTTTCTTTTTTATCTGCAAGATAGCTTGAAAATACTAAAAAGGGAAAATATTTTTGTTGTTTTGAAATTTTGAGTTCCTTATTATATTCATCAGCTAGTAACTCAAAAAGGAAATCAATACGGGTTCCACTTTCACTCTTCTCACTCAAAAAATACCAGAAGGAATCATTTTGTAATCCTTGCTCTATTCTCTCCCACTCCAAAGACACTTCCATTTGCCTATTCTCTCTATCCGAAACAGACGGCAAAAAATAATCCTGATTCAAAAAAAGAGCTTTAATTAATTCAGCATTTGTAAGAGGAATACGCCCTAAATTTACCTTTGTAAATACCTCTATTGGACTACTTTCTGATGAAAGCTCATACCAAATAAAACTCACAGAAGTTCTAATTTTGGAATTCATTTTTTGAATGGCTACGGATTTATCCTCTTGTTCCTCTAACCAAGCATCTATCGTTTTGTATGCCCGACTAATATAATAAAAGTCAATATTTGATTTGAGAGTTTCTGTCCTATCAGATAAACTTTTAAGAAAGGCTTCACTTTCTCTTCGTGTTTGATATACTAATTCAAAAAGTGGTACATCACTACGTATTCCCTGTTCTACAATTTTCATAAAAATATAGAGGGTAGTCAAACGTTGTTGTCCATCTACAACTTCAAAAGAACCATCCTCTCTTTTTTTGACAATAAGGGGCTGTATATAATATTTTTTTGTTTCATTATTATCTTGAAATTCAAGAATATCATTTAACAAAGCCTTAATTTCAAAATCTCCCCATCGATAACCTCTTTGATAGGAAGGCACAAAAAATTTATATCCTTTTAAAGCACCTACTACCTTTGTTTCAATATTCATCTAGTTCATCTCCTAACCTTGCATCGTTTTTTCTTTCAATGGCGCGATTTTTTCCAACTCCTCTTTTTTTACTTTTCCTTCTCTTATTATGGCAATTTCCTCTTTCTCTACTTGAACAATTGTGGATACCTCATCACTTTCTATATTCCCACAATCTAAAATATAATCCACCTTCCCACCTAATTCACAAACAATGTTTTCTATTTTAGTACCTGTAAGACTCCCTGAAAGGTTCGCACTAGGAGCCACAACGGGAACTTTAGCAGCTTCAATTAACTTAAAAATAATTCCATCTTTTACAAGGCGAATTCGAACATAGTCATCCCCTGCTGACACAATATCTGGTAAAATTCCTTTCTTCTTTTTATATTTTATAGTCAAAGATCTAGGCCAAAAAGTATCCATTAACTTTTTTTCTATAGGACTTACCACCTCTACCAATTCATTTAACATGGAAAGATTTGAAATGAGAACAATTAAAGGTTTCTGTTTTGGTCTTCCTTTTACCTCATATATTCTTAAACAGGCGGATGCATTGTACGCATTTGTACCAATTCCATAAACTGTATCCGTTGGAAAAATAACTAATTTTCCCTCTTGTATAGCTTGTGCTACTTCAAGAATAGCTGTTTGATTTATATCTTCTTCTTTTAAATATTTGGTCATTTTATTTCTTCTCTCCATACACTATATCATCCTTCTATATTAACAATACAATATTTTTATAGAATTTCCTCTCCTTTTTATCTC
>CATOJL010000160.1 GCA_951800155.1 uncultured Bacilli bacterium
TCGACTTTCAAAATATAAAGGTTAATTTCGGTTAATCTTTTTTGTTTGTTTTGAAAGGAGTTTGATTAGTTATGCAAATAGTAAAAGAAAAGTTAGAAATTGATGAAAAATTGGAAAAGAAAATTAATAATTTACTTAATTTTAATAATATTAAAGCAAAGTTAGAAAATGGAAGTACTATTAGTTTAATAACCACTAATATTGCTTATATAGAGCCTCACAAACTTGAAATAAATGAAATTACTTATCTTTTCTTTAATGAGTGTGAAGATGTTTATATTAATAATTTAAACAGGTCTATTCCTTTGAAAGAATTAGAGGGCTTTATCAAGTGTACATTTTAAATACAAATTGAATACGAAAAAAAGCGAAATTCAACCGCATAAGTTTATTGTAATTTAAAGTATAGATAGTAAAATATGGTAAAATGCTTAAATTCTTGAAAAGGAGGAAATGAATATTGAATAAGAAGAATGCAGCAATCTATTGTCGTGTCAGCACAGAGGATCAAGCTCGTGAGGGTTATTCTCTACCTGAACAACAAGAAAAATTAAAAGATTTATGTAGATATCGGGATTACAATATCTATGACATTTACGAAGATGCAGGAATATCTGCTAAAGACATGGAACATCGACCACAATTTCAAAAAATGCTAGAAAGTGTTAGAGATGGAAAAGTAGATGTTATCGTTGCTTATAAACTAGATAGATTAACAAGAAGTGTAAGAGATTTAGAAATACTAATTAGTGAACTAGAAAAATACGAATGTAGTTTAGAATGCGCTATGGATGATATTAATACATCAACTGCTAATGGAAGATTCTTTGTAAGAATGCTTACTGTTTTATCACAATTAGAAATTGAAAGAGTTAGTGAAAGAACAAAATTTGGCATGGTTGGAGCTATCAAAGATGGACACATTCCTGTAAGAAAAATACTAGGTTTTATGAGAAAAGATAAGAAGTTAATTATTAATCCTGCTGAAAGTGAAATTGTAGAAAGAATATTTGATTTATATTATAAAGGTAAATCCTATCAGCAAATAGCTAATATATTTAATGATGAAAAAGTGCTAAATAAAAAATGGTATGATACAACAATTCTTAAAATACTTTCCAATCCACTTTATAAGGGTGATTTCAAAAGTGGAACTAGAACAGGAAATCCTGTGCTTTATGAAAATGTTGTTGAACCAATTATATCTAAAAAGTTATGGGAAGAATGTCAAGAACAAACTAGGAAGAATACTCGTAATTATACAAGAAGAAATGATTATATTTTCTTTCAAAAAATAATTTGTCCAAATTGTCATAAAATAATGGCTTGTAAAGCTCCAGGTGGAAGTAAAAAGAAATATATTTATTATCAATGTAATAGTTGTAAAACATATATTAGAGAAGATCAACTAATAGAATTATTAGTTGATGAAATAACGGAGATAATTGAGTATGATTCGATTGTTAGAAAATATTTCGCTCCACTTTTAAAACATAAAATAACGAATACTAATGAATTGCTTTCTAAAGAATTAATTAATTTAAAAGATAAAGTAATAAGACTTAAAGATGCCTACTTAAATGAAATCATTAGTTTAGAAGAATATAAAGAAGATAAAACGTATTTAGAAAATAGAATTAATGATATTGGTAAGAAAATAAAAGATGAACAAGAACTAGAGCAATATAATTTCACATCCCTAGATATAATGTTAAAAAGAGATATAGAAAATATCAAATGTTTTATCAACCCATTTTATGAATTAAATTTCCGAGCTAAATGGAGTGAGCTTTCAATATCGGAAAAACAAGGACTAATAACAAGTTATATTGATAATATAGAGGTTATTAAGAATGATAAAGATATAAAAATAAAACAAATTAATTTTAGAAAAACATTTATTGAAGAATATGCCAATCTATTTAATAATGGTAGTATTAATAGAAATCAAGTAATAAAAGAAAATAAAGTACCTATAAATATTGAAGTATCATCCCCAATGACTAAAGAAGAAATTAAGAAGTATATTAAAAAATTACAATTAAGCTTTCCGATTGATTATCAAGAATTGAAGAAAGAACAAGTTAATGATCAACAATTTATGCTCAAATATAATAAAAGTAATTACTTTAATGAACCATTTAAATTAATACCCATCATTGATAAATTTAAAATATCGAGTTATGGATTAATAGAAGTTCCTGTTAGTCCAATAAATATTATAAATGTAAATATGTAAGGTACATATTTTTGTACCAACTAAGGTTATACATTTCTTTTAAAAATATCAAATTTTGGTACAAATTGGTTAGTTTTTAGGTATGAAAAGCTGGTTATTTGTAATACATTTGTAAAACAACTAGTCCTTTTTATATAATATTTTCTATTTTCTTGTAATACGAAAGTAAAACAAAAAAGATTTTGTAATACAATTCAAAATCTAAGAAACCCTTTATTTTAGGGATAAACTTGCCACTGGCAAGTTGTTTGTAATACACCCTTATCCTGCTAAAAA
>CATOJL010000161.1 GCA_951800155.1 uncultured Bacilli bacterium
TCTATGATAATACTATCTTATCATAGTTTTGCTTTTGGATCGTATTTTTTACACTGAAAAGTCTTGAATCCTTTATAATTCAAGTCTCAAGTTCTGTTTTCTATCTTTATTCATGTTTTTATCCTGACTCTTTTTTTCTTTTTTATAACAAAAAAGATTGTGTAGTACCAATAGACACACAATCTCCTTCTATAAAAATAAAATTAATTGTTTTTGAATACAGTGAGTATAATTTCTTGCACACTACTAGCACTCGTTCCACTCGCAACACTTTGTTTTAAAACACTGCCATTAGTTCCTGTCCCTTCTGAAATGTAACGAATGACGACATCAATTCCTAAATTTTTCATTTTGGTTGTCGCACTTTTTTCCGTTAAACCAACTACATTTGGAATTTTAGCAGTTGTGGTATTGCCTTTTACATTTTTACCAATGACAAAATCTTCATATTCTTCACTAGAATCAAAAGTAAATTCTTTGATCAAAAGTGGTTTTTTTAGTTCTAAGTTTACTTTCATCGCATCGGATACCGCTTGCACACTATTTTCATATAAAATGTACTCATAAAGATTTTTTCCCACACCACTATCATAAATATAATCATCATATCCATTTAGGTAAAGTCTTTGAAAACCAATAAGATCTTCCATATCCATATTGCTTGCTTTGACTAAAATATCTTTCCCAACATTATATAATGACAACATCTCTGTCGTTTGCATATTAGTTTCCATATTATCACTAATGGTATTTAAAAGACTATATAAAGTGTCTAAACTATTTACTTCTTTTATCTTATTCAAAGTAGCGCGCAAAACAAGTTGCTGATTCTGTCCCCTCACAAAATCATTTCGAAGTCCTTGTGTCCATTCACTACTACATTTATTCGCATTGCTTTTTCTGTTTCTTGAAAGAGCCAAAGCCTGTTCCCCGTTTAGTGTCTGCTTTCCCTTTTTTACATAAAGAGTATGTTTTCCAAAACGCCTACTGCTATCTTGTTCACAAAAACTATAAGGAACATCCACTTCTATACCACCTAATTTATCAATCAATTTGACAACTCCCTTAAAGTTAATCTTTAAGTAATAGTCAATTTTCACATCTAAAAATTTTGAAATGGTATTCATCATACAATCTGCCCCATACCAAGCTGCATGTGTAATCTTATTTTTTTTCTGGCCTGCAAAGCAGGTAATAGGTACATAACTATCGCGTGGGATACTTAGTATAGTTGTATTTAATGTCGTTGGATTGAATGTAAGAAGCATCAAAGCATCTCCATTAAAAGTGCTTCCCTTTAAGCTTTCTTTTTCACTATCCACTCCCATAATTAAGATCGTAAATGGTTTTTCTAGACTACTCCCTTTATTTGCATTTTCACTTTTAATTTTCTTTTCTTTTGTATATAAAACCTTTGTATCTTCACCTAAATGTTCAAAATGTCCCCCATCTAAATTTGAAAACATAATTGCATAATTTCCTGGAACAAAAGCATATTCTATCTTTTCCTCTAAAAGGGCATTTAAAAGTTCTACATAGCTTTCATATTCTACTGTCTTGTTTTTCATTTTTTCTGCTTTAATGATTTCTTTTGGCATTTGATTTCCATCAATACTTGTACTATCACTCAAATACCCAATCGTTCCTGTTTCTATTTTTGATAGACTATCTACTTTATTTTTCTTTAAAGTAATTAAACTAGAATAGTATTCCGTTGCATTGGTACTAATCTGATCAATTACATTATACGTTTTATGGATATAATTAGCTCCAAACAGCAAAAAGATAGAATACCCTAAACAAAACAATAAATATAAAATGTGTTTTTTTCTATCGTGAAAAATAACCTTAAAGATATAAAACAGACAAAAGAGCAAGATCAGAAATAAATTAAATGAAAGTAATCTACGAATTTTCGTTTCTATTCCTGTCAATAAGCCTATAGAATAAAGCATATATATAGAAGCAAACAAAATAAGAACAAATCCTATTAAGTATGGCAGCTTACTTCGCTTGCGCATTTTTTTAGTATTTTCTCGAACCATGCTAGCCTCCTCTTTCTCTTTTACTATTATATACAGTTTTCCATCTTTTCTCAATTGTGGACACAAAAAATTGTTTTTCTTTACATTTTCATTTTACAGATGCACTTTTTTCTTTTTTATGCATATATTGTTTGTAAATAGAATATTATTTATAGGATAAACTTCTTTCCTTATTCTATAACCAAATGAAAGCATTTTAATGTATAATTTTTATAAAATACAGGATCTTTCAAGGAAATGATTTTCATTTGTATTTTAAAACCTATTTTTTCAAGTTTCAGAATGTCAAATTTTCGAGAAAATGTCAGTAGTTAGATAACAACAAAGGAAAACCTTTGTTGTAAAAATATGGTACATAGGAAAAGTTAGTCAAGGGTCAAGATAAACGACCAAAGTCGCCCTTGACTAA
>CATOJL010000162.1 GCA_951800155.1 uncultured Bacilli bacterium
AACTAAATATTCCACTTTTTTTATAGTATATAATGATTTTTATATACTATTTTGGTCCATTTACTCATTCAATGTCATTATATTACATTATTTTTTTATTTTGGTCAATTTAATTTTTCATTTGAGCCTATTTTTGTTCATCCTCTTTCAAAAATATCAATTTACAAAACTCTCTAGTGTTTAATCCATATTTTTTTATGAACTCCTTGAGTCTTACTAATTTAGTCTTTCCCTTAAATTAACGTGTTGTGCTCGTTAACAACCATAAAGGAAACAAACAATACTAGTATAGTTTTAGAACGCCAAAAAGGAAGAGTAGAGCCAAGAATATTAAAAAATAAAGTCCTTCCTTTTTATATTCTAATATAAATCTTAATAGAGCAATCCTTCGAACATACTTTAATCAAATCATTCGAAAGTTTCGAAATGGTGTTTCAACTCCTCTTTTCATTCTAGAACAAACTCTATATTTTTCTCCTAAACGTTTTACTTTACTATCTCTCTTCTCCATACAATTAAATTTTTTTATTCTTCAAATAAGCTTCTTTTTTGCTGGCACAACATGTTAAATTTAGTGATTTCTTTTATAATCAATATTTGCTAATCTTGCTAGTCTACACAAATCTTTCGTCTGTATTTTATATTGTTTTCCAATTTTTATTGTATAAGTGCCATATTGTCTAAATTCAAAATCTACATTTTTTCTTATACATTGCTCTCTAAGATCCAATACCCATTCATAATGAAATGGTCTAGCATTTATATCAGATTCTCCCCCAGCAACTACTAATTCAATATGATCAAGATATTTTTCTATATCTATCTTTTCTAATAACGGTTGGGCAGTAATACACTTATGCTTTATGGGTAACTCTTTAAATATAGATAATTTGTAATCAGCATTCTTTTGATTTTCTATAGTACAACATACAACCACATTATCATATCCATCATCCCAGTCATTTGGAATACAATCCATAAACCTATCAATCCTTTTTGTTAAAAACAAAAAGGTACAATCTTGTCTTTCTTTAATCATTTTCCAACAGTCTTTTCTCCAATTATCTGCTTCCTCAATAAGAAAATCTGTAGAAAAACATAAATAAACAATTCCAGATTTCATTTTATAATTGCCATTTTTTAATTTTTCTATTGGTTTTTCAAAATCCTTTGTCTTTACTATCTTATTAGTATCAACATTTCTTTTTGCATCGCCTTTATGAATGTAACAATGTACGCAACCATCACTGCATTTTTTACATCCTCTCCATGCATTCCACAAGGCCATTTTATCTTCCTCCTAAATTGTAGAAAATCTAATATTTTTTTATTCGTCTTGAAATAAGTGCTCTACAAGTATTCATTTGAATACAGGCATAAAAATCATTAGTTACTTTTTTCCCTTTTCCGATTGTTGTAGCATTATTCGCATCTTCTTCTGTTTCCCAAAGAACAAAGTCAGTCCATATATCTCCTTGTAAATAATGTTCCCAAGAGATAAATCCCCTTGCCTTAGAAATAATTTCATCATGTAATTTTTGCGTTAATTCTAAAAAGTGTTCTTCCATTACCCCCTTTTTAAGTTTATAAGAAAATATCCATGCTGTTTTGTTCATATATAAATTCCTCCTCTACAACTCCCTATTGATACATTACTTTCATAATCCAATTATACTACTTTTTAAAGATTCTTAATAGCTATAAAATAAAATTGAAAATAAAATTGGAGTTTTTCTTTTATGAATACATTGACAAAAATTTAAAAATAGAGTTTCCTACTTTAAAAGAAATGCATACAAAAAATCTAAGGTATATGCAGAAATTTGATAATGATACACCTTTTGCCACATGATGTTGCAAAACTGCCTTGATTTTCTGTGAAAACATGGATCAAGTAAAAGACAAAGAGCAAAGATTATGACTATCTTTCCAAATCATCTTCTAGTTTAGATATAATACTTGCCTTAATCCTTTCACTTTCAATTTCTAATTCGTTAATAGTAATATGAGTCATTTAAACACTAAAAAAGTACCAACCTTTTTGAAATTGATACTCATATATTTAAGTCTAAACTTATAAAAGGCCAGACAAATTTCCCAATGGAGCAAGTAAGCAGATTCGAACTGCCGTTCCCTCGTTGGCAACGAGGTGTACTAACCACTGTACTATACCTGCATCTCTATTTAAATAATATCATAGTTTAACTAAACTTTCAAGAGTTACATCCTTTTTTTCAGGATAAAAACATGAATAAAGATAGAAAACAGGACTTGAGACTTGAATTATAAAGGATTCAAGTTTTTTCTGTGTAAAAAATATGATTATTTTGAAAGTACTAAATAACATAATAATGTGA
>CATOJL010000163.1 GCA_951800155.1 uncultured Bacilli bacterium
TCATTGTTTCAACTGCTTTCTATGATAATACTATCTTATCATAGTTTTGCTTTTGGATCGTATTTTTTACACTGAAAAGTCTTGAATCCTTTATAATTCAAGTCTCAAGTTCTGTTTTCTATCTTTACTCATGTTTTTATCCTGCCTTTTTTTCAATTTTAATTTGAAAGATTACATCTAAAATCCCCTCATCATTAAATTTCTTTTTTCATCTAATCCTCCCTTCTATTTATTTTTCATTTTTTACTTTCTTTTATAAAAGAAAGCTATCTATCTTTTGAAAACAAAAGTTATTAAAAAGACTTGTGTAAGTCTTTTTATTTCTATATGGCGTCCCCGAGTGGACTCGAACCACCGCAAAACCGGACTTAGGAGGTCCGTGCTCTATCCAACTGAGCTACGAGGACATGTAAGCTATTTACATTGTAACATATTTTTTAATAAATTTCAAAAAATTTCTAGCAAATACGTATAAAAAATAGACCCCCGTCTATTTTAAAATACTAAATAAAACTAAAATATACACATTGGCAAAATAAGTAGCTCGATTGGCAAACTTTTTTAAAAGTTCAAAAGAACCGACTGTCTTATCTACAGCGACAACCAACCAACTCTCCACATATTTTGGAAGTGCGGTATAAAAAGGAAACATATGAGAAACGATGATATTTTCTTCCTTATCTGATAAACTAAATCTCTTTTTTGCTTCCATGAGTGCTATTTTAGGATGTGTAAATGTTTCTATAAAACGTTCTTTACCATTTCTACCATTTTTACTAATAGCAAAATCATGTAAAAGCCCCGCCCTTGCTACAGCTTCTTCATCTAATTTAAGTGTTCTTGCTATTTTATAAGCATAATAAGAAACTCGTAAAGAATGTATATACTTATTTGTCGCATGATGTTCAATATATTTTAATTTACAAAAGTCTTCATTTTCTAATATATCTTGCACGAAAAGTGTATATTTCAAATCATCATTCCCTAATTGCAAAAGTATCACCTACCATAGTATATGAATTATATTTTTTTGTAGTATTATAAATCACTAGAAATCCCCTCAATCAACGTTTCTTCTGTAAGAGGCTGTACTTGGATAAATGTATTTCCATCATTCAATACAACCTCCTCTCCTGTTTCATATGTATAAACAGTATTACTTGTTCTTGTTTCCTTTGTCCACTTTATTTTTCTAGCATATCCATTTGTTATATAATAACCTTCTCCCGTACCAGTCGTATCTAAGTTCTGTCTTCCATAAGAGTCTATGGTACTGTTCTTTACTTTCATCACAATTATATTTTTAAAATGATATTGCTCCTTTGTCACTGCATCTACATGTTCTACATCGTTTGCATATCGCTTATACACTTGCTTTTCTGCATCATAAGTATATGAAGTCGTCATATAATTCGAATATCGTAAAACAATTTTATCCGCTTTTATCGCATCTTCCTTTTTTTCTAAAGAAAGAGGAAAAACCTGATAATGAAGAGGAATCTTTTTTTCTGTTGTTAAAGAATATGATTTAGTCTTTGCTACTTCCTGAATCCGTTCTAGACTCGTAAAAGCAGTATGCTCAGTTGGGACTTTTAAAGACTTATCTCGCCAAAAGGCTTTGCTATCATACAATCCATTTATATTATTTATAGCAAAAGAATCAATATCATTTTTCGCTAAATTGCTCCATCCATAATGGACATAAATAGCATCATATTCACTCGCATAATCTAAAAAATTATGCCTAGAACTTCGAACACTACCAATTCGTTCTGTCTGTTGATCTTTATAAATTGCCATGAGTCTGGTAATACCGCCTTCAACAATCAATTCATAAACCACAAATGCATCCTGTAATCCCGCATGATTTTTTCTAGCATAATTATGATTATTAATCATAACTGCAATAGGTCTACCTTCTGATTTCTCATCTATAATTTTTATAGTAGGAATTTTCACTGTTCGCTTTTTTAAAGAAAAGGAAACACTTGTTGTTTTTGCTAATTGATACCATATAGGAATCGATATAAAAAATGCTATAAATACTATAAAAAGATAGAAAAACAATATTCTTTTTGTCTTCATACCAACACCTTATACAGTATAGCACAAACTGTAAAAAATGTAAAATTAAAAAAATACCAGTGATGTAAAACATTTTTGAATGAATCGAGTAGAGAAAACTTTTCAATAATTATTGAATGCTTTTCCCTCTCACACCACCGTACGTACCGTTCGGTATACGGCGGTTTAATTTGTAATCATATGAACTTTTAAATAGTGGTCTAGTGAAT
>CATOJL010000164.1 GCA_951800155.1 uncultured Bacilli bacterium
ATATACAACTTTTAATTCATTTAAAACAGACATTTCTGTAACCACTGAAATTGCTTCTTCTATTTCTTTTTTTAATTGTTCTTTTTTCTCATTCATTTGTATTTCCTCCTCTTTATATATGTTCTTTTCTATGTAATTTGAAATGGATTCCTCCAACAATATAGCTATAAATATACCTTGCAACTTCCTCCTTTTTCGCACTTTTAAATACTTGGTGTCTTACATCAGTTAAAATGGTAAATTGCTTTTCTCCTTTTATTTTTGCATATACTTCAATACTAGAAGATATAGGTACAACTTGATCAATAGTTCCATGAAGGAATAAAACAGGACACTCTATTTTCTCTAAAGAAGCATGTGCTAAATGGGCCACTTTCCGTACCTCTTTTACCTCCTTAAAAGGAACAGTAAAAATTTTTTGAAGAACTCCCTCAAACCCAGTACCAAATGGATGTTCTTTTCGTAAAAACAGATCTTTAATATCTTCCCTATTTTGTACTAGACTTCCTACAGTAAATGCAGGAGCAATCAAAACTAATTTTTCTATTTCTTTGTACTTTGAGGCAAGAATTGTAGCAATGGCCCCTCCCATACTATGTCCAATTAAAATAATCTGTTTTGTATCTTTTCTAATCTTGCATAATTCCTCTTCTGCCTTTTCTAGCCATTTGTCATAAGTGATTTTTGCTACGCCATGTTCGGTATGACCAGGTAATGTAAATGTTTTCAAACGAATCCCTTTTTTCTTTTCTAAATAATCTAATAAATAAGCATTGTCTTCTTTCTTTGCTGAAAATCCATGAATAAAAAGAATTGTTTTCATACATCCACCTCACAAAAAAGACACATCCTCTATAAGGACGTGTCTACACGCGGTACCACCTTACTTTGTAATTTCTTACACTCTTAAAGATTATAACGCATCACCGTTTTACAAGCTAGGAGGTGAATTCATAAAATCATGTTTAGCCTTATTTCTCACCCTATAATAAGTTCTCTTTCTAAACAAACATTTACTACTATTTCTCCATTATGGCTCTCACTTATGTATCTAGTATAGCATATATTAAAAAAAAAGCAAATCTTTTTTTAACACTTATATATATATTAATTAGTGATTAAAAATTTTTTTGAAAACTATATGCCAATTATCCATGGGGAATTCTCGGTTCCATTTCCTCCACTAACTCTTATCATAGAACTTAATACTACAATAGGACGAATTGATTTTTTGAAATTAACTTCTGATACTGATTCGTTCATAGGAAGCCTAGAATAGATATAAATTGATTGACTACTGTCGTTACCATATTTATCAATATAGCGTCCCTTTAGATAATTATTATTATCAACATTTCCATTTACTCCTACCCCATTCGAAAATTTCGTACTTCTTGAAGCAAGAAAATATTCTGCATCAGACGCAACTTCAACTATTTTCCCATCCACTTTTTCATTTATCTTTTTCTTAGCCTGTAGAGAACCTACAATTGTTTCTACTAGATTCATATCTATTTTATACCCTTCATCTGAATTACATGAAGAATTGGAAGTACAGTTCTCAACTGCTATTCCATCATATCCCATATGTCTAGAACCAACTGTATATCCATCTTTCTCATAAGATATTGCTATCTTATTTAAGGTTCCTATCATTTTTTGATATCCTAGAGATCCCTTCAAGGATACCGCTACCTCCGAAACATATTCTGATACTAGTTCTACTGTTCCATCTATATTCTTTTTTATAACTCTCCATAAATTTAATTCACTTGGATTAATATTTTGATCCGATCCATAGCCTGTATCACTTTTTGGTATAATATAAGATACTTTCCTTGATGCATATGTAACATAATCTCCTAATTTAACCTTATCAGTCATCAACGGATAGCCTACTATTTTCTCTCCATTGACCCAAGCTATTTTACTAGGTGCTATATCAAATCCTGTTGCATCCCCTAAAGTTTGACTTGCAAGAGTTGGCGCTTCATAAGTTCCTGTTACTTTCTTTCCTCCTACTAATGCTGTTTTATCTTTTAAGATTTGTGCTGCTGTTGCATTCCCATAACTTGCTTTACTATATAAATCATTTAATGCTCCTTCTACCGTTGTTTGATTATTTTTACTATAACTGACTCCATTCGATGGCGGATTACTACTGGCTGCATTCGTTCCTATAATCGCAATAATCATTCCTAGTAAAATCACTTCGATTCCTATCATCACTTTATGTTTCTTTTTCTCTTCCATTTCTATCTCCTCCTTCTTTATTTTCTATATGCCTATT
>CATOJL010000165.1 GCA_951800155.1 uncultured Bacilli bacterium
CCTTTACCCCATGTACTTTTATTTATTGTACCATATAATTTAGCTTTTTACTAGATTTTTTATAAATTTTATTTATAGAATTTATTCTCTTAAAATTACAAAGTAACTTCCGTTTATCATATTCCTACCTAGAAGTTAATCTTACACGGAAGTTTGACAGTAAAATAAAGAAAAAAACTATGTAAGCATTAAAAATGCTTAATTTTTTTGTCAAATTTTCACTTTGCTCTTGTCGTATGTTTACGTATGTGGTATAATAAGAAAAAACTGAAAGGAACTAAAGAGAATGAGATTATCAATAACACATACAAAAAACAATACATATTTCTACATGATTAAGTCTTTTAGAAAAGACGGAAAAAATACTACTAAAATAATTGAATGTCTTGGAAAATTAGATGAAGTAAAGGAAAAAGCTAATGGTGAAGATCCAGTTGCTTGGGCTAAAAGATATGTAGAAGAAAAAACTAAAGAGGAAAATGAAAACCATGGCACATATTTTGAAAAGTTAGTTGAAGGAGTTCCTCTTGATTCTTCTCAAAAGGTATATAACCTTGGACATATCTTCTTACGCAAGATTTTTGAAGAACTTGAATTGAATACTTTATGCAAATTAATCAAAAAGAAACATAGCTTTGAGTATGAACTTTCTGACATCTTGGAAGATTTAATTTGTTCTCGAGTTATGTATCCTTCTTCTAAACTGTCTTCTTTTGATGATGCTAAGCAGTTCTTAAGACAACCCAAATATCAATTGCATGATGTATATCGTGCTTTAGATATAATTGCTGAAGAGAAAGAAACTATTGAACAATGGTGTTATGACAAGAGTCTTAATATCATCAGGTCTAGAAATACTAAGGTTCTGTATTATGATTGTACTAACTACTTTTTCGAAATTGAAACAGAAGATGAGGATGACTTAGAGAATAATAAAAAAGGACTACGAAAATATGGTAAAAATAAAGAAAACAGACCATTACCAATTGTTGAAATGGGTTTATTCATTGATGGCAATGGATATCCTCTTGCTTTTAATTTAACACCTGGCAATACCAATGAACAAACTACTCTAAGACCTTTAGAAAAGCAAATTATGAAAGATTTTAATTTATCTACCTTCCTTGTTTGTACAGATGCTGGGCTTGGTTCTTTTTCTAATAGAAATTTTAATAATAATGGTAATAGAACCTACATTGTCACACAATCAATTAAGCAACTCTCTCAAGAATATCAGACTGATGCTTTATCTGATATTGGTTGGCGCCTTGTTGGATCTGATAAATCTATTAATCTTTCTAAAATCAATAAATATGACTCTAAGAATAAAAATATTTACTACAAAGAAATTTTACTTAAGCGTACAAAAAAAGATCGCGAAACTAATGAGCGTATTACATTAGAAGAAAGAATGATTGTTACTTTTTCTCCTAAGTATGCTGCTTATCAGAAAAATATTAGAGATGCTCAAATTTTTAGAGCTAAAGAAATTATCGAAAAGCACCCTGAGTCATATTCTAAGCTTCCTCAGAATAATGCTAAGAGGTTTATTCAAAAAGAAAATATTACTGATGATGGCGAATGTGCTGATAAATACAAGCTTTTCTACAATGGCAAACTAGAAAAATATGAAGCCCAATTTGATGGCTTTTATGCTTTATGTGTTCCTGAAAAGATGGAGGCTGATATTGAAGATATTTTAAAAATTAGTAAAGGACGTTGGGAAATCGAAGAGTCTTTTCGTATTATGAAGTCTGACTTTAGAGCTAGACCTGTTTATCTAAGACTTGAAAATAGAATTAAGGCTCATTTCGTAATCTGCTATCTTTCTTTATTAATTTATAGAATACTTGAAAAACAAAAACTTAATGACAAATATACTACTGATGAGATTATCACTACATTAAAAGATATGATTACAAACAAAATTGAAGGTATTGGTTTTAAGCAATTATATCAAAAGTCTGACTTATCAACTGACTTGAGCAGTAATTATAATTTTAATTTAGATTTAGAATTTATTAGTATAAAGAATATGAAAAAAATTTTAAAATTTTGAAAAATTTTAATAACTTACGACACTCCAAATTTTACCAAAAAAGCTCGCATGTCACATGCGCCAATGTGATACGAGCTTTATCTTTTCTTTAACTGTCAAACTTGGGATTATACATATCTTGTATTTTTTTGTCAATTCTTTTTATAAAAATTTTCCATTTTTATGATTAATTTATGATAATGTCTTAAGTAGTAACTCGGAAGTTTGACAG
>CATOJL010000166.1 GCA_951800155.1 uncultured Bacilli bacterium
AACTTCTGCATAGGAGGACTTTGCTGTTGATCTTAAAAAGAAGAAAGCTACTCCTATAAATAGAACCAAACACACTAAAATTTTATCGGCTTTATTCATAAAGGTATTGTTTGAATCCTGTAGACATAATTTGTTCTTCGCGACTTACATACCAAATGGCTTCTACATCCTTTAGTTGTTCCACAAAGGCAAGTCCTGTATCTATATCCATTAAAAACAGAATTGTTGATAAAATATCAGCTTTAAAACTATCCTCTGTTATAACAGTCACACTTAATGTATGATTGCTTGGATATAAAGTCAGTGGATTAATAATATGATTGTATCTTTGTTTGTCAATTTCAAAGAATCGTTGATATCCTCCACTCGTAACAACTGCTTTATTATTTGCTTTTACTTTTATAAATATTTCACCCTCTTTTTTCGTGGGATCCTCAATTCCTATTTTATAAGCATCATCTCCATAATGATTTCCTACTAAAACATTTCCACCTGCATTAATAATAAAACAGTTTATTCCCATTTTTTCTAAATATTCGCCTGCTTTTTTTGTTGCATAACCTTTAGTAACTGCTCCTAAATCAATATTGGCATGATTATTGTAAATTTTACCATCTTCTAAAAGAATGTCTTTATACTCTTTAGTAGAAGAAAGTTCCTCTTCATTAGGTAGTTTTTCCTCTTCAATTGCTTTTTTCCATACATCCGTTAAATCTCCTAAACGAATATCAAATAAACCATCACTTTTCTCCCGATAGGAAAGTGATATTTCAATTAAGTCATAAAGTTCTTTGTCAAGAGAAATCCATTCTTCTTCCGATTGATTATGATGAATAAAATAGAGATTATTTATAGATGGATATGATTGATAACGATCGGTTAACTCGTGATATCTTTTATATATTTTTTCTACTTCTTTTAAGGCTGTTTCTGCTTTTTCCTTTTCTGTTTCATAAAGATTCACATAAATATAAGTATCCATATAAAAAAAACGAGTGTCATACGAAGATAATTGCTTTTTTATATAGGTTGAATAAATAGAATAACTCATTAATCCAACAAATAGAATACAACAAGTTATCCATAACCATTTGTTTATTTTATCATGCATACCATCACCTATATTCATTGTATCAAATAAAAAAAAGGAAATCTATAGAAACAAAAAAAGAATGATAAATTTCGTATGAATCATTCCTTTATTTATACTCCTATAGTGTATGGAGAATCTTTTGTTCCATCTCCTCCTGTGATTTTTAATGTAGACTTTAATGTAACAATGGGACGAACATGATTCTGCCAACTTCCACCACATCCCCCAGTTTCACAACCATCCGCAATTTCAACACTACCTTGAAATCCTTCACTAGTCACTATAAGAAGTAAACCTCCACAATGATCATGGGTGCAACCAGTAGCTATAGGATTACTTGCATAAAGCCAGTAACTTACCCCTGACTCATTGTCATTACTTGGTGCCACCAAACCAACCATCCTCACTAGTTTTATGTCTACATTATTTAGACCTATAGCTCTCGATCCCACTGTCACTCCACTTGTTTCATATTGCCTTACTATTCTCAACATTGCAGCTGCATAATTATTTGTCTTTTCAAATTTTATTTTTTCCATAGAAGCATACACTGAAATTAAGTCAACTGTGCCATCAACATTATTACTTGCATTTATGTTATGTCGTAAAACCTTCCATAAGTTTAACTTACTTGGATTTATGGCTTGATCATACCCTACGCCTGTATCCTCATTCGTTACTATATATGCGGTATTACTTGGAGTATAGCTTACATAATTACCCGTTTTCAGGACATCTATTAAAGAAGGGTATTTTGAACCTACTACTTTTTCTCCATTCACCCATGCAATTTTACCTGCATCTATATTTTTAGCTGTTGCATCTCCTGGAGTTTGACTTGCAAGAGTTGTCACTTCATAAGTTCCTGTAACTTTCTTTCCTCCTACTAACGCGGTTCTTCCTTTTAATATTTGTCCTGCTGTTGCATTCCCATAATTTGCTTTATTATATAAATCATCTAATGCATTTTGAACCGTTGTTTGATTATTTTTATTGTAACTGACTCCATTCGATGGTGGATTACTACTGACTGCATTTATACTTAATGTTGCTAGAATCATACATAGTAATACTACCTCTATTCCTATCATTATTTTATGTCTCTTTTTCTCACTCATATTTATTCTCCATTTCTACATACTATTATTACTACACTTACATTATACC
>CATOJL010000167.1 GCA_951800155.1 uncultured Bacilli bacterium
ATATTCTACCATATGTCCATCTCTTTTTATAACTTTCATACTACACTTCTACCTTTCTTATTATGACAAAATCATAGCACGTTTAAAATTAATATAATGTTGCAATTGCAACATTTATTGAATATAATAAATTTAGTTGTATAGAGGTGTAAAATGGAAAATATTTGTGTATTTGATACTCTTTTTGAAGAAAATTTTCTATGTCCTAAAATGTATAAAAAGTCTTTTTTTAAGGGGCAAAATATTACCTCTTATGTAGAAAATCGAAAACAGATCTGTTTTTTAAAAGAAGGTTGTGCTGATTTAATTCGAACAGATTTTAATGGGGATGTTACAACTTTAGAATACTATAAAAAAGGCGATTTATTTGGAGAATTATTTTACCTCATTACTAGCAATACCCAATTAAATGTTATTGCGAAAGAAGAATGTGAAGTTCTTTTTATCTCTTATGATTTTTTAACTAGTAAATGTAATCGAATCTGTAAACAGCATAACATCATAGAAGAAACGATTTTGAATCTTATTTTTAAACGAATGATTATTTTAACAAATCACATTGAAATTTTAACAAAAAAAAGTATTCGAGAAAAATTACTTTCCTATTTTTCAACTATGGCTTTTCAAAAATCATCAAAAACATTTACACTTCCCCTTTCTCTTACTGCACTTGCCACTTACTTAAACATAGACAGAAGTGCCATGATGCGAGAGATGAAATATTTAGAAGAAGAAGGTTTTATAAAAAAAGAAAAAAGAAAAATTACTCTTTTTTAATGAACACGCCTACTAATAATACATATAGTATGTTAGGAGGTATACGTATGAATTTTTCAGACAATTTTTTTAATAAAATCGAAAAGAAAACAAATGTAAATAAGGAAACTATTTTAAATTTGGCTACAAAGCTACAACAAGGAAATATGAAAGATGAAAAAACGTTACGAGAGGTTATCGGAGAACTTGGTAAAATGACAGGTAGAGAAGTTTCGAAAGAAAAGGAAGATAAAATCATTAATGCTGTTATGAATGATCAAGTTCCTAAAAATATTGATAAAATGTTTTAGAGAAGATAATATGCTTATCTTTTTTTCTTTTCAATCTTTTATTTAAAATCAATTCACTAAAAAAAGAGAAAAAAGATTATAGAAAAATATTTTCTTATAACTTTTTTCTAATCATAAGCTAAGACACCTGATAAATAAAACTCTGTTGCTCTTGTTTCTATACCATTTTTCCCATTTCCTGTTCCATCTGCCATAACCCCTATTCGTAACTTAAGTTTACTTCCTTCCACTACACATTTTGTATATGTATCTGTATAATTATTTACAGATTGTGAAGTAGACTGATAAAAGTCATTTGGAATATTCATTGTATACCAATAAAAAGTTGAACCTGCAGTATCCTTAATTCTTGTCATTCTAAAATCTGCATCCCAACGATTTTGATTAGTTGAGGAATAATTTCCTGTCAAATTTATATGACAAGAATTCACCTTAGTTGGTGTAAACCCTAAATCAATTATAAAATCTGTAGTCCCATTCACAGTTGTTATATCTTTCCAATTTCCATTAAATGATTGCCCAGAAACTGTTGCTTGTTTATTACTAAACTCATACGTTTTTCCTTGCATACCTGTTCCTGTTATTTTGTTCCCATTCACATAAGCGGTTTTTCCTTTGGATATATCCGCAGCTGTTGCTGTTGCATCACTCGTATCTACTCCTGTTGTCCCTGTTCCAGTAATTCCAAGTATAGTTTGTCCTTTTAATAACTTTTCTGCTGTTAAGCCTATCGCACTCGCTACATCGGCATTGGATGCATAAACTTCTGATGAATTTGTTGTACTAAAATGTGTTTCTGCTGGATAGTATCCATATGGAAATACCATATACAAATTGCTTGCATTTCCACTTACTTTCGTAGCCTTACTTGAACCATTTTTTGAGGGCATCGTTCCTGTTACTTTACTTCCTCCTACTAATGCTGTTTTGCCACTTAATATTTGTCCTGCACTTGCTGTACCATAATTTGCTTTATTATATAAATCATCTAATGCTCCTTCTACTGTTGTTTGGCTATTTTTACTATAACTGACTCCGTTCGATGGTGGATTACTACTTGCTGCATTTGTTCCTACTATCGCTAGAATCATTCCGAGTAAAATCACTTCAATTCCTATCATCACTTTATGTTTCTTTTTCTCTTCCATTACTTTTCCTCCTTCTTTATTTTTCTATATACTCATTATAC
>CATOJL010000168.1 GCA_951800155.1 uncultured Bacilli bacterium
TCTTTATATTTCATATAATATTCTATTTTTCCTGTACTACGAAATAAGTTCCATAATAGTTCTTTCATGCTATCACCTGTTATTATGATGATATCTTTGTTTTCTTTTATACAAATTGCTTTTCTTTTTTATGCAAAATCATTAAATCCAAATTCGTTTAAATATTTTTCTTTATCTCTCCATTTTGGAATCACTTTAACAAATGTTTCTAAATATACTTTTTTCCCAAGATAAATTTCTAATTCTTCACGGGCCATAATACCAATTTTTTTGATCATTGCCCCATTCTTTCCTATCAATATCCTCTTTAAGGATTCACGATCAACGATAAGGGAAACCTGTATAAAATAGGCATTGTTTTTTCTTTTCATAGAATCAACTACACAAGTTAAGGAATGAGGAACTTCCTCTTTTGTAAGGATAAATGCTTTTTCTCGAACCATTTCTGATACAAGAAAAGAGATGGGTTTGTTGGTAATAGTTTGTTTATCGTAATAGCAAATTTCATCAGTTAAATATTTTTTTATTGTTTTGATTAGTTCTTTTATATTTTGTTTTTTTAATGCAGATACAGGAACAATATCACCAAAAGGATAAATATCTTTATATTGATTAATTAAGGCATAAATTTCTTCCTTTGAAAGTGCGTCTATTTTATTTAGTACTAAAATAATAGGTTTGTTTGCCTCTTTCATCTTTTCTAAAACAAAAGTATCTCCTTTTCCAAATGGTTCCTTTGCGTCAACTAAAAACAAAAGAACATCTGTATCCATAGATCCATATACCTGTTTGTTTAAGTAAGTTCCCAGTTTATGGTTTGGTTTATGAACCCCAGGTGTGTCTACAAAAACAATTTGTGTATCTTCCTCATGGTAAACACCTTGAATTACATTTCTTGTTGTTTGTGGCTTATTTGAGGTAATTGCTATTTTTTTTCCTATAATACTATTCATTAAAGTAGATTTCCCTGCATTTGGTCTACCAATCAAACTCACAAATCCGCTTTTCATTTTAAATCCTCACTAGCGAATGGATAAGGACAAAGTTCCTCTAATGTATGTATCTCTTCCTTATCTTTTCCTATACTTATCACTTGTGCATCTCTTTCAAAAAATTCCAGTAATACTTGTCTACAGGCAAAGCATGGATACCCTATTTCTCCATTTTCAAGTAAAACATATATCTGCTTAAAATCCCCTTTTTTATACCCACAAGCCACCGCACTCGCAATAGCATTTCTCTCTGCACATATACTTGTCCCATTGGCATTTTCTACATTCACACCAACAAACTCTTTTCCATCCTTTGTAACAACAAGCGCTGCCACTTTAAAATGATAATATGGACTATAAGCATTTCCAATAACTTTCTCTAATTTTTCCTTCATAAATTTCTCCTTTTTAACTATGAATTATTTCTTGTATGTAGGGTGTAAAAATTAAAATAGCTCCTATACAGGCAGTCACTGATAGAATTAAGGTAGCACTTGATGCTGTATCTTTCGCAATTTTAGCTAAGGGATGCATCTTACCCGTTTCTAAATCAATTGCAGCCTCAATCGCTGTATTTATCATCTCTGATGCACTTACAGCCCCAAAAGAAGCAATGCAAAAAAGCCATTCATATGTCTTAATTTGAAAATAGAAACCTGCTATGGTTGTCACAAAAATAGCAAGAAGAATAATAATCATATTGTGTTCATGAAGAACTGTATAGACAATTCCATTGATAGCATGACAAAAACTTTTTAAATAACGAACGAAAAAGTTTCCTGTATCTTTATTGCGTAATACCTTCACTTTGTAACAAAGCCTCCTGACGCGCAAACATGATTTTTTCTTCTTCTAAAGTTTGGTGATCAAATCCTAGTAAATGATAAAAACCGTGTACTGCTAAAAAACAGATTTCTCTTTTAAAAGAATGCCCATATTCTATTGCCTGTTCTTTTGCTTTTTCAATTGAAATATAAATATCTCCTAGAAGTCTTGGAACGGTTTCAATATCTTTGGTATCTTCTAATGCGAAGGTAATGACATCGGTAGGTCGATCCATTCCTCGATATACTTTATTTAAATTATGAATATAAGCATTATCTACAAGAATTACTGTAAAAATAACCTCTTTTAATCCTTCCATTTCTATTCCTTTTTCTAAAACTTGCTTCATCTCTTCCTTATAAAATTCTTCCTTTGTTAGATTGATTATTTCAAACATACGACTCCTCACTATTTTTCTCTTCCC
>CATOJL010000169.1 GCA_951800155.1 uncultured Bacilli bacterium
AGGTCTTAAGATATAATTGTTAAAAAAAGACCTAGCAATAGGTCTGCGTTAGCATGTCTAAATTTATAATTAAAAAAAGTTATAAAAATTCATAAAAAGTACTTGATTTATATTAGCAAGTTTGTTGAAATAGGAGGATTCTTTATGAAAAAGACAATTTTTACTATCTTAATATGTGGGTTTGTGGTTTTAGGAATTACAGGATGTGGGAATTCAAAAAATGAGTTTGATGTAGGAAATAAATCTGATGTTCAAATTTCGCGAAATGATGCTTCATTATCTATTAAAGATGGAACATTGAAAAACACTGGTGCGACTTTAGTTTTAACTAATAATAGCGATAAAGATTTTCAATATGGAAATCCATACGAAATAGAAATTAAAAAAGATGGGGAATGGCATAAAATAAATGTTCAATTAGATTTTACATTACCAGCTTTTGGTCTTAAAGCAAAAGAAACAAAAGAGATTGAACTTGACTGGGAACATGGTTATGGTAAATTAGCAAGTGGAACATATAGAATTATAAAAAGTATTGATTACGAAAAAGAAGAAGGACATTTTGAAACATTTAATGTAGCAGTTGAATTTACTATTGACTAACAAATTAAAATTTATGCAACAAGTGCTATTACTTTAAAATAAGATAAACGATATAATAAATTTATCAAATAGCAATGCACTTATTTTTTACTAGTGAGTGCAAAAACGTATCAGTAAACGCACCAGATTGATTGTTGGTCGAACTTTTCGAGTATTAAAGCAAAATGACTTGTCAAAAAGTCGTTTTTTATCGTTTCTTTAAATGATAGGATTCATTCCTTATCATTTTATTATATTAACTAGCACAACGCATTATATTTAATAAAATCATCAATAATCTAATATTGTGGCATAATGGAATAAAATGTTATGCATTCTTTTTTATGCGAATCTTGTTCTTAAAATAGGAGGTCTGTTTTTCTTCTTCACTTTATTTTCTTCATATAAAAACCTCGTATCTATATCCAAGAAACGAGGTTTTTATACAAAGACATTGTTTTTTATTGAGCAAATTCTTCTAAATTATGAAATTCGTGTTCTAATTTTAAATCAGTACCATCTTCAAATAAAAGGATCGTTTTTTGTTGTGCATCTTCTTTTGTTCCTATTTTCTTTACTTGTTTTTCTGTATATTTTTTAATAGTAGAGTTACAAATATTCATTTGGTATAAATAACCTTGTCTTGTTAGTAAATAAGTCAAAACGGTAGATTCTTCTGCATCACAGTAGGAATTAGAACGTATAATTCCAGATAAAGAGAGCGGATTTCCATTTTCATCTTTTAAGACTTGGTTGTTGCTCGTTGCAGTTGCATCCTCATTGACTTCTATGCCTTCCTGTTGGAATGAATAGGTCATTTTATTCCATTTTCTATTTTCTAAATCAAGCGAATAGAAACGATTATCATCCATTTTTGCAACAATTTGAGAGAATGCTGTACCTATTTTTTGTATTTTTGCTTGTCCCTCTATTTTGATGATGTCTTGCTCATCTAAAGGATAGGATACAAAATCTTCATCTGAGAGATCTTCATATTCTAAGTAGTCACGTATATATACTTCTCCATTAGAGGTTAGAATTGCTATAATCACATGGTCCTCTCCAACCAAAGGATCTGTCATTTTTAAAATAGTAGATGCATTTTTAATATTTTTAAATGTATAACTTTCTTGATTGTTTTTTTTCATAATGACGAATCCATCCATAATGGAATAAGTATGGACTTTGTCTTTATCATAAACATTTGCATTTGCTCCTAATTGAATAGAAACTTCTTTAGTAGTTGCATATTCTATTGCTTTATCCCAAGTATAGATTTTCGCATCCTCTTTCTCATGGGTTGTCATGTCTTTAAACGTGTATCCTTCATATTTATTTATATCTAGCTTGTTTTCTGTTTTCTTTTCCTGTTTAAAAAGAAAGATACCTCCTGAAATTCCCACAATGGCAACAAGAAGTATACCATAAAATAAACCTTTGTTTTTCATCAATTTCAACTCCTTCTATTTTATATACAATTTAAAATACTGAATCCTTGTCTATTTAAAAAAATTTTATCATATTTTGATCAAAGAACAAACAAGAGAATAAAAATTTTCTTATTTTAAAGGTTTTAAGAAAGAAAAAGGGTATGTTTTGTTAAAGAGAATAGAAACCTTCTATCTTT
>CATOJL010000170.1 GCA_951800155.1 uncultured Bacilli bacterium
GATGTAGCCAGTACCACCAATGCTTATTTACAACAAGGTGGTGATATAACGCAAGAAAACTTCTTAGGAAGAAATATTCGTTATGGCATTCGTGAACATGCGATGGGAGCAATTTCTAATGGACTGGCTTTAACGCATTTTCGTCCCTTTGCTTCTACCTTCTTTTGTTTCTCAGATTATTTAAAACCAGCAGTGCGCATGTCAGCATTAATGCATTTACCTGTAATTTATATATTTTCTCATGATTCGATTTTAGTTGGACAAGATGGCCCAACCCATCAACCGATTGAACAACTTGCATCTTTCCGTTCAATACCAGATGTAGTTACTTATAGGCCATGTGATGCGAATGAATTAGTTGGGGCTTGGAATACCATATTAAATGATAATCTCCATCCTTCCATTTTAGTTTTATCTCGTACAGAGGTTCCTCTTTTAAATACAAGTAATAAATATATGGTAGAAAAAGGAGGCTATATTCTAAAAAAAGAAAGGAATCATTTAGATGCGACTCTTGTCGCAACTGGAACAGAAGTTTCTGTGGCACTTACTTTAGCAAACCTATTATATAAAGAAAAGCAGTTGGATATTCGTGTGGTAAGTATGCCTTCTACTACTTTATTTGATAAACAAACAGAATTGTATCAAAAAGAAGTTTTAGGAGTTGGGAGTCCTATTTTTACACTCGAAGCTAGCTCTACATTTGGTTGGGATCGATATGCAACGAATAAAGATCATATTTTAGGCATCGATACGTTTGGAGTAAGTGGAACAAAGGAGGAGGTTTTAAGGGCAACAAATTTTGATTTTGAAGCATTAAAAGGACGAATCATCAGTCAATTAAAAAGATAAAAAGATTAGGAAAATGAATTAAATTTTTAAGTCAAAAATACGTTACAATTCTTATTTGTCATGCTTGACTATTATAGATAAATATGTTAAGATATGACACGTATTTCAAAGGAGGGGGAATATAATATGAAAACAGCGTTAGAAAAATCAATAGAAAACGTTTATAAATATGTAGAAGGTTTGGCAAATGAGGCCCTTGATTCAGAAAATATTGAAAAGATAATCGATAATGGTGTATTGATTGAAAAAGCAGTTGATAGAATCAAAAAGATAGAAAATGGAAGAAATTTTTCTCCAGAAGTAGTGAATGCAATTGGCTTTTTTCATAAAACTTGTGCGGATGCGTTAGAAAGAATGCAGAAACATTATGAAGAAATAAAAGAAAAAACAAATAGTATAAAGGAAGAGCAAAAAAGTATTGATTATGCAGAATCTATATTACAAGAAGAGGATAAACAACAAGAGGAAGTGCAAGAAGATACTGACTATATAGAAAAAATATATACAGAAGCGGCTAGTAGTGTTTCTCTAGATGCAAAGAAAGAAGCAAGGGATAGATTGCAATCTATTTATGAAAATATAATGCCACAATTGTATACAACCGATTTATTAGAACAATTATCTACACAAGAAATAGGGGATTTACATAAAAAAATAGATACCATTTACACATATCGCAAGGAACTTGATAGACAAATAGAAGAAATGCAAAATGAAGATACAATAGAACCTATTTCTGTAAATGGAAATTATATGGAGCAACTGGAACAGACAATAGGGATACCAACGAGGGAAGAATTGTATGATTTAAAGGAGGTGGCTTTAGGATCCTCAGATTGGGATGAAACGGTAGCTATATCAGAGGCGATGAAACAAAGTTGTATACAACTAAATGAGATGTTGCAAAGTGGAGAAATTCCTATGGAACATGTGGAAGAAGTGCAAGAAAAAATAGAAGAAATGAAGGAAATAACTAAAGAGATTGATTCTTATGTAGAAGCTTGTCAACAAACGAGTGAAAACGATATAGAAGGGGATCCCTTGATTTCAAAAGAAGAAATCGATTATTATTATCAGGAAGCTATGAACACAAGGGATAAAAATTACTTGATTGAAATCGCAAATTATTTAGATAATTGTTGTAATTCATATATAGATTACATGAAACAAAACGAAGAGGATGCATCTCAAATGGAAGGTATAGTCGAAGATATTAGACAAAAGGTAGCTTTTATTGAACAACAAATTTTAGAATTATCTAATTACGAAGTAGAAAATGAGCAAAATAGTCATATCGATTTGTGGCCTTCGGAGAAAATGAAAGATTTATATGATGAAGTGATGAAT
>CATOJL010000171.1 GCA_951800155.1 uncultured Bacilli bacterium
TGAAAAATGCAAACATAATTAACGGAATAACAAAAACAAAGAAAAGAAATAGTTTTACTAATATCAAAAGAACTTCACTTAGAGGATTTGTACGTTTTTGAACAGAAATAGGTACTGTTCCCTCTACCTTATCCATTTCTTGTACTTTCTCTTTTCCTTCTACCCTTCTTTCTTCGGGATTACTTTTTTTTTTAGAATTTTTTTCGAAACGAGGAGATCTTGCTTTCTTTAAAACCGTTATAACTAAAAGAGCACAAATGGCAACATACCCTACTTCAATGAGTACTTTCCATAATATAGATATAATATTTCCTTGAAAGAAAAACATAGGGCCAAAAGAGAAACCTTCTAAGATAGACTGTCCAATTTCTCCTACAATCCAAAAAGGAATGTGCAAAAAACCGATAGCAAGGAATAATAAAATGACTTTAATCACAATTTCAAAAATAAATTCCAAATCCATTTCCTTATCAGATTTTTTAATACTATCTACAACATCTTCTGTTACTTTTGTTAATTTTTGAGCACCCTTTTTTATTAAATCTTCACAGTCATTTAAAAAGTCATTCCCACCAGTTTGGTATTTAGGATCTATTTTATACGATTTTAATATTTCTTCACTAAGTGATTTTAGATCACCAAACTCTTTTACAGCTTCCTCTTCTGTTTTTCCATGCTTTACTTTCTCTGTAATAATATCCTCATACTCATTTAAAATATCCTTTTTTTCTTCTGCACTTAATATTTTCAATCTCTTTTCTAATTCTTTTAAGAAATTCTCTTTATTCACTTTTTTCACACTCCCTAATAAATTTTGTAACGGAAGAAGAAAAACTCTTCCATATTTTTAACTGTTCCTCTACTTTCTCCATTCCTAGTGCTGTCATTTTATAATATTTTCTAGGTGGCCCTTCTGTTGACTCTACTAAATATGTATCAAAATATTTTTCATTTGTTAATCTTTTTAAAATAGGGTAAACAGTTCCATCATTGACATCGACAACCTTAGATACTTCCTCTATGAGTTCATATCCATAGCGATCCTTCTTTTTCACACAGAGTAAAACAATTAATTCTAAGACTCCTTTTTTCATTTGTGTATGAATATGTCCTCACCTCCACTAATAATATATACTTACTACTAAACATTGTCAAGTAGTAAATGATAAAAAATAGTATAACCTACAAAAAAATTTAGAGTTTTTCTAAATTTTCCTTTATTCATATGCTAGTACACCTGATAGATAAAATTCATCTGCACGAGTTTGTAAATGTGACATATTTCCTCCTGCATCTCCTTCTTTAATCACATCAACAGAAAAATATAATCTACTACCTTGGACATAGCATCTTGTGTACGTATCTCTGTATTTATTAACAGAATTACTATTAGATACATAGACATCATTGGGTAATGTGGTCGTGTACCATATTCGCTCAGCACTATAGTTATAAGCAAAATCTGCATCCCAACGATTAGCATTAGAAGTATAAAAATTTCCTGTTAATGTAACATGACAACTTACCATCCTACTTGGAGTAAATCCTAAATCAAAATACATTCTTGCCGTTTTATCCACACTACTAAAATAATGCCATTCTCCATTTTTAAACCCATTATAGGAACTTTCTACTGTTAACTTTTTACGGTCAAACTCATACGTTTTTCCTTGCATCCCTGTTCCTGTAATTTTATTTCCATTCACATACGCCGTCTTTCCTTTGGATATATCTCTAGCTGTTGCTGTTGCATCACTTGTATTTAAACAAGTTGGACAAGTTGAGGCTGTCACTTTACCAGAACCATTATGGTATCCTGCTGGTATTGTATAGGTTCCTCCCGGACTTACTGTTTTTGTTACTGCTCCTTTATTAGGCATTGTTCCTGTTACTTGCTTTCCTCCCACTAATGCTGTTTTTCCACTTAATATTTGTCCTGCACTTGCATTCCCATAATTGGCTTTAGTATATAAATCATTTAATGCTCCTTCTACCGTTGTTTGATTATTTTTACTATAACTGACTCCATTTGATGGTGGATTACTACTGGCTGCATTCGTTCCTATTATTGCTATAATCATTCCGAGTAAAATTACTTCGATTCCTATCATCACTTTATGTTTCTTTTTCTCTTCCATCTCTATTTCCCCCTTCTTTATTTTTCTATATATCCATTATCCCCCCCCCCCC
>CATOJL010000172.1 GCA_951800155.1 uncultured Bacilli bacterium
CTCTGTATCTCCTGAAAGCATTTTCTCTAGTAAAAAGGTTTCTTCTTCTTTTTCTAAAGGATCTGGAAACATATTATTTGAATAAGCAGCTGTAAAGATATAAAAATCTTTAAATAAATATTTTAACCATTTTAAAAGCATAAAATCACTCCTAAATCATCTTATGCTTTTTTATCCAATTCATTTCTATTTTATATTTTTATCATAATCCATATCAGAAACTTCATATTTTTTGTGTGTCTTAATAAATGAAAGCACTTTCGTTGTCACCCAACCAATAATAGCTAAAATAATAAAATAAACAATACCCCAAGCATCAAAAGTCGGTTTTGACTCATTGAAAAGTCCTAAAACAGAAGCCCCTGCACTCATAGAAGTGACAATGGCTAGATTATTAATCGAATTATTTGTTACATCAGACTTTACATCTTTAATCGCAGATTTTGCTGCACTTACATAGGTTTGTGTCATATCCCATAAATATTGAATATATTTTAGTGTATCATTCAGTGTTTCATAACGATATCCAGAAATCGCTAAAAATTCAACGAGTTCGCTATCTGATTTTGCAATCCGCTCTCTAGTAGAGATATAAGTACTCATTTGGTTAATACGCCCATCAATTAAGTTAATTGTTTTACTATAACCATCCAACTTACTCATAAAAGCAATAATTTCGGAACCTTTCACATTTTTTCTCTCTTCAATCTTATCAATTTTCTCCCAAATAATGCGATGGAGATTCAAGTAGCGATGCAATTGTCCTTTAAATTCACGAATAAACACTTGTTGTTCTATGTATTTTTCAATATTCTCTAAAGTTTGTGTTTTATTATTAATGAAATAATACTTATCCCCTCTTACAACATTATACTTATCACAAGTAAATTCAAAATATTTTTGATTATCACGACTCGCTAAAATTTGTAAAATGTCATCTCTTGTCGCATCCTCGCAAACCACGAAATAAGGATAAATAGTTTCAATATTAGCCAGTTCTTTGGGTACTGGAGCTCCTAAACTAAATAAGTAATTTAAAGCAGGTGATAATCTCTTTTCATAATAATCTTGTACTTTATCAATATCTGCAAATAAAGTATCTTCACTCACATTGGTATTATTTACGGTAATTAGACCATCTTCAAAAATCTTAACTTGAATATTTAAAGCTGTCGTAAAAGATACATACTCTTCTCCTATAACACCATATTCAATTCTACCTATTTCTAACTGTTTATGTAACTCTACTAATTTTTCTTTATCTAGTTCTAATTTAGAATCACAATTTCTTACAAAATCATACACTTCTGTTAATTGTAGCATCGTTCTTTGAAACCAACCACCAATATATACATTACTAATTTTCATCTCTACACCTCTTTATATTTCTTTTGAAAAAAATCCTGCATCATCCAAAGTAAAGCCAAATCTTTTATAACAAGCATGAGCTGCAACCCTTACATTATTAGACCATAGTTCCATTTTTACGCAACCCTTTTTTTTGCAAACATTCTCAATTTCATTTAGCATATGCGTTGCTATTTTAAAGCGCCTATAATCTGGTTTTACACATACATGATTTAAAATAGCATAAGTCATCATCGGTTGATACATCGTTTCGATAATCGTAATCTTCGCATGGGCAATGACTTCTTCTCCTACAATACCCACGATATAAAAATCCCTTCCTGTATCTTTTGTTTTTTGAAAAACTGCTTTTGCATACTCTAAAGGAGTATCTTCTGCAAAACAAGCATTACATAACTGGATAATTCCTTCAATATCCCTTTCCTCAGCTATCTTAAAGCATACTTCCATACTATCCCTACCTTCTATTTTCATTATAACGAATTTTGGTTGTTTGTCAAATAATATTTACAAAAAAATGTAAAGTAAAAAACAGTGAAAAAACACTGTTTTACATATACTTTGTCATTGATTTCATCATTTGATTCACTTGCTTTTGACTAGGAGTTCTACCCATTTGTGTCATCATAGCTTTAATCATTTGTTCATTAATTGGTGGATTTTTTTTCATGTATTTTTCCATATATTTTTTTGCTATAAAAAATCCTATAACCAAACCTACGATTAACCCACCTACTATTTTCAATATATCAAATAATAATTCCATTCTATCACCCTCTTCATACA
>CATOJL010000173.1 GCA_951800155.1 uncultured Bacilli bacterium
TACAACATTTACAATTAAAGGAACATCAGTTAAGTGGGATGCAAAAATTGTAAGAGTAGTTGAGATACCAGGAGAAAACGAAGGTGATCCTACAACTTATACTTATGAAGTTAAAGGAGTTAAACTTAACGTACCTGCTCAAGGCTCATAATTTCTATGATAAAAAAGGGGGTGTCCTAAAATAGGAACCCGAAAGCAAAAATTCCAGTGAGAAATCGTTGGAATTTTTGCATATAAAATGAAAAAAACACTGACAAATCAATACTTTAATGATATAATTTAGAAGAAAAAAGCATTGATTTTGGAGGTAAAAATGGGATTTAAATATTATGAACAAAACCAATTAATGATACCAATGGAATGGAAAACATTAATAGATAAAGATGATGTAGTATTTGTGTTGAATGACTTAATTGATAATATGAATATAGATAAACTACTGGAAACATATTCTCCACTAGGAAGTAGTTCATACAATCCTAAAATGATGCTAAAAATATTAATGTATGGATATATAAGAAAAAGATACTCATCAAGACTAATAGCAGAAGCTGTTGAAAGTGATATAAAATTTATATGGTTAGCAGGAGGAAATAAACCAACAAGAAATGTAATCAACGCATTTAGGAAAGACAAAATGAAAATCATAATGGAAGATGTATTTGTAGAATTGCTTGTTGTGCTTGAAAGGAAAGGATATATCAACACCGAAGAATACTTTGTTGATGGAACAAAAATTGAAGCAAATGCAAATAAATATACTTTTGTATGGAAGAAAGCAGTAAAAAAATATAGAGCAAAGCTACAAGAGCAAGTTCATGAATTAATGAAAGATATAGATAATTTAAATGATGAAGAAGATAAAATATACCCAGATAAAGAAATTAAGCCAGAAGAGATTACCCCTGAAGAACTAGAAGAATTTTCAAAGAGATTATCAGATAAGTTAAATGAAGGATTAAAAAAACAGAAAACCAAAGAAGAAAAAAAGAAAGAACAAAAAATAAAGAAAATTGTAAATAAAATAAACAAAGACTTTAAACCTAGATTAGAGAAATATAATAAAGACTTAGAGATTATGGGAGAGAATAGAAATAGCTATTCTAAAACAGATAATGATGCCACATTTATGCATATGAAGGAAGACCATATGAGAAATGGTCAATTGAAACCAGGATATAACATACAAGTTGGTAGTTGTAATGGCTTTGTAGTAAATTGGAGTACACATCAAAATAGAAATGACAATGGTACATTAATACCACATTATGAAAGGTACCAAAGATTCTTTGGGAAACTACCAGACAGCACAGGTGCTGATAGCGGATATGGAAATCAAGAAAACTACGAATTCTTAAAGAGAAATCATATAAAAAATTACATTAAATATCCACTTTTTCATAAAGAGCAAACAGAGAAATTCAAGTCAATGAAATATAATTGGCAAAATATGATGTATGATGAAGTGAATGATAAATTCATATGTCCAGAAGGTAAAAAAATAGAATATATAAAAACAAGACAAGATAAAACAGAAACAGGATTTATTCAAGAAAGTAGAGTTTATGAATGTTCTGATTGTAGTAATTGTCCTCATAAAAGTGAATGTACAAAAGCACAAGGAAATAGACAAATTAGGTTTAACAAAAAATTATGGAAATTAAAGCAAGAAGCAAAAATAAATCTCATGTCTAAAAAAGGTACTGAAATGAGAGGAAAAAGAGCAGAATATTCAGAGGGGATTTTTGGTCAAATAAAATGGAATATGGGCTTCAAGCGATTTTTGCTTAGAGGTCTTGAAAAAGTTGACCTCGAATGGGGACTTCTATGCTTTGCATTAAATATAAAGAGAATGAAGATAAAAGATATAGAAAAGGATAAAGAAATAGCAATGTCAAAAGCTATTTCTTTACAAAATAATATCACTAAATTTTATACACAAAAATTCCAGAGATTTCTCACTGGAATTTTTGCTTTCGGGTTCCTATTTTAGGACACCCTCATTTTATTTAATTCTTAATGCATCCACAAATCAACTTCACTCCATCACAAGCACATTCCTATAATACTTTTCTACCGACAAGTCGGCATATAGCTGTTGACGCAAAATCATAGATTTTGACAATAGCTTAATTCCAATAATCAATATAATCC
>CATOJL010000174.1 GCA_951800155.1 uncultured Bacilli bacterium
CTCTTACCATCTCTGATGTTCTCATAATTCACCTCTGTCATATATTCTATTATAAACCACTTGATTGACAACCTCAAGATTTTCTTATGACACACTCTAAAAGAAAAAGCACTTTGCCACGCCCCTCAGATTGCAAAGTGCCTTAATAACATACCAGAAAAATTTCTATTAATAAAAAACACTACTATTTAGTCCATTTCGATTTTGTCATGGAAAAAGCACTCAATAGCATATTCATCTGTATTGAACAAGGAGTCGGTGATCCATTCTTCAAACGCTAAAATAGCTTTTTCTCCCAAAAAGAATACTTCATAACTACTACGTTTTTCTTCACCGTAATAATAGAAACCAATTATCCACGCTGTCAAAACCAAGTATATGATAATCCAGCGACTTGTATGGCTTTTATTATCCTTTTTTTTATTACATTCATCCTTTTTTTCCTTAAAAGCATCTTTTATTTTATTGGCTCTATCTTGCCAGTTAGGATTACTGGTTGAAAATGCTAACTTCTCAAACAGCCTAACACGCAATGGAACTACTAATTCCCGATTAATGAAATCAATATAAACTCTACATTTACTAATAATTTTGTGGCATATTTTTGATAATATATAGACAAGCACAACAATAATTAATATCTCAATGGCAACTCTAATGCCAAACTCAATCTCAAAAAGATGCTTAAACATGAAATGAAAAAATGCCTTTATTTGCTTTCCATATTCAGATATCATCCTTTCCGTCCTCACTTATATTAATTACATTTTTATCTTCTATACTAACAGTCGGAGATGATGAAATCCGTGATGACGGTGCCTGGGTTCCTCCCAGCAATAACTGCTTTGTCATCTCTCCAACCGTCATATCATCAATAACCCCCGCCTCAGCCATTTCCTTAATAAGTGATATTTTTTGCTTAACAAGCTCAAGATCTTTCATTTTATTTTCTCTTTCAAGATCAATTTTAGCTTGCTGACTGTTAATATGACCTTGATAAGTCGAATCAATTGCAGCAAGGTTTTCAAGACCATACATTTCAATATTTTGAAGCTGTGCCTGAGCAACTGCCGCTACATTTTCCGCTTGTTGTAATTGATAGGCTTTCTGAGCCGCAACTTCTTTTGTTTTCATATCAATGTTATGCTGCTGTTCTTCAAGTTCTGCCTGATGGCGTATTTCAGCTAGTTGTTTTTCCGTTTCTGCTTTTTCTCTTGCAACTTCTGCCTCTTTTCTGCGGGCCTCTGCCTCTTCTTTATCACGTTCTAACTTTCTTTTTAACGCCTCGACATCTGCCTGTCGTAATTTATCCGCCTTATCATCATCAATTTGTTTTTGCGACACATCATCAACAGACGAAGCCACTTGAATCACTTGTACTTTTAAATATGTAAGTCGCGAAAGCAATTCTCGAATTTTATTTAAAGCATCCGTTTCAAGAATTGACAGTTCTAATGATTTGTAGGATTTATCTAATGTAAATGCATCAAGATATTCGAGTATTGGTTCGGAAATGTCAGTTACATTATTTTTTAAAATAACTTTTACTGCATCTCTGTCTGGTTTTACCGAAACAATGAACTTATAAGTAATATCCATCCATTGATTTGTACCATTGGCAAAAGGAAAACGAAAACTATGCTGGAACTCAAATGCTTGTAAAGTTATATGCACAAGTCGATCAAGATGCCATTTTTTTATTGCTTCCGGAAATACAGTATCTTCCTGTAAATATACATTACAATGCTCTCGTGAATCATGCGGATAAAGGACTAATGCCATATCATTTGGGACAACAGGGGGCTTATCAAACCATGAGTATTTATAGGGTTCATTTTTTATAATGGGATTCATATTTGCCATTTCACTTACCTCCAATTTTTCGGTATATTTTTCCAGCTAAAGATATTGGATTTTGGGGACGTGTTGAAATATTCATAAGAAAAAACATTATATTATTGCGGATTCTTTCTTCTTCTGCCAATTTTGAGAAAAATGCTTCTATTTTCAAATATTCTATTTCTTCATTAACAAAACCACTTCGCAGTTTCAAATAATTTTCTAGAATTTTTTCAGAGATTCGCTTAAACCTCCGATTTTTCAACAACTCCGCC
>CATOJL010000175.1 GCA_951800155.1 uncultured Bacilli bacterium
CTTCACTATACATCTCATTTGGATCAATACAATGAAAATCATGGATTAATCTTCCTAGTACTGTTTCTTCATCCTGATAATCTCCATTCACATATATCATCTCTTGTCCTATATCTACTTCTTCTTTTGTTTCTTTATTCGTAAGTTTAAGATGATATATTGGTAATCCCTTCTTAAAGTAGTCTCCTTCACACATAAAAACGATATAGCTTTCTGGAACTTCTTCATATTCTGAACTTTTCTTTATTTCTTGTGTATCAATAAGACTAAGATTCAATCTTCCTCTTTTAGGATTGGCTCCTTTTTCTTTTCTCTGTATTTCTACATTGATTCTCATCTTTTCACTTTTGGCATAAATATCAAACTGAGCTTCTCTTCCTTTGATATTACTCATATAATGTTCAACATGATGTTCATCAATATGTATATGTTTTCCTAGTATGATATCAATGATTTCATTAACACATTCCCTATGACCAAAGACAACTTTGATCATAGGAGAATGAAATAAAGTCATAGACTTAATAAGGGATAAAACATCTTGATTTTTAGCTTTCATTTATTTGACCTCCTATTATTCTATACTAATAAAAAGAGGCTTTTTCTTTTTTTAAATGTATAATTTCATAATATGAAAATATAGACTTCTATAAATCTATTATAAGAGTATAAAACAGAGTTGTCATTGGACGTTTTGTCCAAAAAGAAAAGAAGCTTAAACAGCTTCTCTTTCAAGTAAATATTTCCATTTTCCTCTAAAAAATCTTTGTCCAAGCAAGATACATCTTGAAACATTATCACAAACCATCATGATCCATACAATTTCCAAACCAAGATGAAAGACATTAATAATCATCCATGAACCAAATATTCTTACACCCCACATTGTAATCAAAGAAAAAATAAATGGTGCTTTGGTATCTCCCATACCATTAAACGTTCCTTCTAAAATAACAAGAATACCATAAATGGGTTCAGAGATAGAAACAATTCTTAAAACATGACTACCTATTTCAATAACTTTCAAATCTGGAGTAAAGATTCCCATCAATAAACTCGCATTAAAGAATAAAATCAATCCAGCTATAAGCATTAATCCAGAAGTTATAGCACAAATGAGATATGTTGTTTTTTTGACTTTATCTTCATCCTTTTGTCCAACTGCATTACCAACCAAAGTGGCTGCTGCACTTTGAAATCCATATCCAGGTACATAAAATGCTTGTTCTGCTTGAATCGCAATTGTATGAGCGGCCAATTGTACAACACCAAGTTTTGCTATTAAAGATGAAAATGTGACATGTCCTAAACAAATAACACTTCTTTCCATCATGACTGGAATGCTTATTGTTAAACATTCTTTAAAGATATTTTTATCAAAATGAAAACCTGTTTGATAAAATTGAAACGAAGTATTTTTATAGTATTGTCTAAACATCAAAACACCACCAACTACATAAGAAATTGCAGTTGCAATAGCCGCTCCTTTTACTCCTAAATTAGCTCCTGGTATGCTTATCAAAGAGATTTGATGTGTATCATATATTAATAAATAATTTAATATAATATTAATCATATTCATCCATAAATTAATAATCATTGGTGTTTTCATATCACTTACACCTCTTAAGGCAGCTGAAAATATAACAACTGAAGTTCTAAATAACATTGGTAAAGAAATGATAAAAAAGTATGTTGATGCTTCATTCCTAATAGAAGGATCACCATTTAACCATATTGGTAAATATGGTGATATAATAATACATCCTATTGTTAATAAAATACCTACACCAATTGTCATAAATATAGCTTGTTGTCCTGCCTTTTGCATCTTTTCTTTATTGTTCGCTCCATCTGATTGAGCACAAATCGCAAGGACTCCTACCCCAAAAGCAACCGCAAAATTTGAAACAAACCACCCTACTGAACTTGTTAATCCTACAGCCGCAGATGAAGCAGCTCCTAAAGCCCCAACCATAGCTGTATCAACATATGTGACTACTGTATTTAATGCTTCTTGTACAATTGCAGGAAATGAAAGTGTTAATATTTTTTTTAAATCATTTTTATCATGCAGTAGCTCCATATA
>CATOJL010000176.1 GCA_951800155.1 uncultured Bacilli bacterium
TTACTTGATTTTTAGGATCTTTATCAATTTTATAAGGTTCAATATTAATATTCATAATACTCCTATAAAGTTTATTTAGAAAATATCAATTTCTTCATTACTAAGAATATCAACTAATGTGTCCCAACGACTGTCAATTTCATCCTGTTGTAGAACACCAGAGAATGTAATATCCCAACCAAGATATTTCATATAATCTTTAAATTCTCTGTTAGAAGCTACCTCATCTTTAATATTACCAGTTTTCTGTACATTTCTAATTAATTCCAAAGAATTATTATGTTTATTTAAAGACCTAATATCTAATTCATTTAGAATACTATAAAAACCTCTTGCAGCCATATTTAACAGCTCCATTTCAGCTGCATGAAGAGCAAAATTATAGTTACTCTTTAAATATGCAAAAGATTGCTTAGTAGTAGCATCATGATCTAGTCTCAAGAAATTGTTAATTCCACAAGGAGCAGAAAACTCTTTTCCTTCAAATTCAAAAATAGAGTTCTCATCATATTTCTTAATCTGTTTCCCATACTTCTTTTTTAATTCACTTAATGGAAGTTCTGGAATATTTAAAGCACTAGTAATAGCTTCAAATACTTGCCCAGTAGATTTTCTACGGAATACAGAAATTCCAGGAACAATAATATCTACTGGACCAGCTTTCATATTCTCAGACAAATCATTTTTAAGATAAGGCATTTTTTCATCAGGTAAAATAATTGAAACAATACCTTTTGAACCGTGGAGGTTAGTAATTTTATCTCCTACTCCAAAAGGTACTCGAGCAATTACTTCAACTTCATTTGAATGAATAGAAGTAATTTTAATATCTCTCCAAGAAGAAAAACGATCTCTCTTAGCAAATTTTATTAAATCTTCAATAGTAATTTCTTGTCCTACTTGATATTCTTTTTGAAGACTCTTAGGAATAACAAATTTTTGAGTAACTTCTCTCTCAAGACTTTTTGCAAATGATTCAGAAATCACGAAACTATCGCCAAAATTGAATCCTTTCCAATCAGCAAAAACTACTCTTGCTGGAATTTCGTGAGTTAAATCATCAATTTGATCCTTAACTCTTACTGATTGACCACGTAATTTAGCACAGAACATAATACGTTTAGCATCATTTAGATAATTATATGGTGCCCTACTAATACAAGAAAGATTTGAATCCATTTTAAAATCAGGAATTCTGTTAAGAATTAGATCATATTGATTATAAGTTTTTCCATTATAATCAATTTTTAGGATATTATCTTCTACATATAAATTATCAAGAATTAGTCTCGTACGTCCTGCCACATCACTAGTGGTAGTTTTAAATGCATCAAAAATTTTCTCAGTATCAGAAAATTTAAAATCTCCTAAATAATCAGAAACAGGAACCCAAATTGCAGTTCTAGTGGTCTCTAGAGCTTTAATTTTATTTTTAACAATAATTAAGTTAGAATAAAGTTCTTTAGTCTTAAGATTGGCATAACTATTACGTCTATTTAAAAGTGAAATGTAATTAATAGTAGTTCTCTTTTTAGGATCAGCATATTTCCTATTTTTCAAAACATTATGAACTACTTCTTCAAACCAAGCAAAATTGAAATATAACACAGAAGAATAATTATATTCTGGCATTAAATCTAAAGCTTTAGAAAAATTATTTTCATTAACTTCTTCCCCAAGAATTGCATTTAAAAATGGGTAATTAGCTTCATTTACTTCTTTGAAAGGTTTTTTAGCTTTTTTACCTTTAAATTCACCATTAGTATATTCCCAGTCTTTATACTTAATTACTCCATCTTTTTTACGAAGCATAAATTCATTAGGATAAGCTTTAATTCTTAGAACATGCTCACTATTCTTAATAAAATAGCCTAAAGCAGTAACAAGTGGGAAATAGGCTACTCGAATTTCTTGAATTCTAAGATCTTTATCATTAATGTTAATGTGTCCTGAATTAATAATTTCTTTACGTTTTTCTTCATTGAGATCATTAATATAATTAACAGTATCTAAAATGATCTCATCTTTTACTTTCTTTTCATTTATATCATCAAAAATAAAGAAAGCACTTAATCCAACTACTTTACT
>CATOJL010000177.1 GCA_951800155.1 uncultured Bacilli bacterium
GATATGTGTCTATTAAATCTTTTGTAATGAAGCCGTGAATATAAGACTCATTTTTTTCTTCACTTAAAACATATTCAACTATTACCTTTTTTGTTTTACTTGCTATTTCATCTAATCTTTTTTTAAAAATAATATCTTGTACTGTTTTGGCTCCATACAAAATAGAAATGGTAGCATCTATCACGCCATCATAAATTGCTTCTGCAATTGACATAATAGGAGTAATTCCACTACCTCCTACAATAGCTAAGATATGATTCGCATCTCTTAAACGTTCGTAAGTAAACTCTCCCACTGGTGCACTAATAGAAAAAGTATCTCCTACTTGCATCAAATCAAAAAAATAATTGGATACAACACCACTCGGAACTTTTTTTATGGTTATCTTATATTTATTATCAAAGGCCAATTTAGGACTGCAACTAAGTGTAAAGGGACGATGGTACACACCTCCATCTATTTCTACTTCTACACTTATATATTGTCCTGCTTTAAAATAAGCAAGTTCTTTCGTTCCCTTCTCTGTATCGGGAACTAAGATAAATGACTTTGTATCTTCTGTTTCTAAAACAATTTCAGCCACTTTAACATGCTGTACTTTCGGATGTAGCTTTTGCGCTATTATATTAGTATTAAACTTTGTATGGATAGCATCTAGAGAAGAATCATGGATTACTTTTTCTCTTTCTTTATTTAACAAAGCAAATTTATCCATATCTTTAGAGCCAATGCCATGTAAATCAATCTCTATCTCTGTCATAAAATTCCTCCTCTTCTACCTCTTCCCTATCTTTCATATCTTTTAAAGTTAACTTAGCAGCTAAATCTCCTGATATATAAGTAGAACTAAATCCAGATAACATTACATCAAATCCACCGCAAGTTCTTAAATTAGGAATATAATTTTCTTCTTCCATTCTTAAAATCCGTGGTAGTTTATTATCTAGTCCTGTTCCTTTATAACCAAATATTACGCCATCTGGGTGATGTGAATATCTTGCAAATGTTACTGGAGAAGAAATTTCTATTTCTTCGATATAAGGAGTTATCATAATACCTGTTGTTTCTTCAAAACAAGTAATGATACTTTCTGCTATTCTTTCTTTCATCTCAAAATAATTTTTTTCTGTGACATTCTTTGAAAATGCATCTCCAAAAAATAAAGAAGTAAAATGCATCATCGTAGTTCCTTTTGGAGAACAATTCGGAAGTACATTGTTTAAAACAACTGCAACACTACTATCGTTTTTTATAGAACTCATATTTTGAAATTCCTTGTCACTATCTAAAGAATGATAAATCATATAACTATATTCTGTTAACCCCAAGTCTTCTGCACTTTGATTCAATCCTAAATAAATAGAAAATCCTCTTGCTCCTAGTACTCTAGAATTTGTAAGTTTTGTCGCTTCTTTAGGAACCATTGGTTCTGGAAGAAGCTTACCATATAAGAACGTTGGTGAGGCAGAAGAAATAATATGAGGTGCCGTATAAATATTTCCATCTGCAAGTTTCACTCCAGCAACTTTTTTATCTTTAAACAAAATTTCATCTACTACAGAAAAATATTTAATTGTTCCTCCTAACTTTTCAATCTCTTCTGCTAAGGTTAAACTTATCTCATGACTACGTTTATAAGGCACTTGAGCACCAAAAGAGATGTAAGCATACAAAGAAGAAGCAAAATCAATAAAACTTAAAGTAGAAGCAGGACTTCCTAAATAAAACCAATAAGAAGTTAATATTTCTTGAGCTTTTTTAGGCATTTTGATAGAATCTAAAACTTTATCAAGAGAAAAAGTAGCTACTTTCATAAAATTAATAAACTCTTCTTTTAAATACTCTTCTGAAACTTCCCCTTTGTTTTGTTCAATGTAAAGGAAAGCTTCTCTTACTTCTTTGGCCATAATAAAGAATTTTTTCATAGAAGTTCTACTATTTGGAACATATTCTTCCATTTGTTCGATAAATTCACTAACTCCAAAAGGCATTTTATACTCTGTTTTTCCCTCTATCGAATAAACGTGATAAGCCATTGGTGC
>CATOJL010000178.1 GCA_951800155.1 uncultured Bacilli bacterium
AATTTCATAATTACAGTTTTAACAACACACTCCTGATAGCCTTACAACGCCCTGATGCAACCTTAGTCGCAGGCTACCAGGCATGGCAGAGGAATTTCAACCGCCATGTAAATAAGGGGGAGAGGGGGAATCCGTATCCTTGCCCCTGCCCCATATAAAATCAAAGAGGAACGGGATAAATTAGACCCTGTGACTGGGGAGGTCGTGCTGGATAAAGACGGTATGCCGCAGACAGAGGAAGTGGAGATAAAAATCCCCGCTTTCCGTGCCGTGTCTGTGTTTGATGTTAATGTTAATTTTAAAATAATGTAAAGTTTACTTAAAAACTCCATTTGGCGTTTGATTTTCTATTCAAATAACTTTACATTATATTTGCTGTATGATCCCCAAATATCAACCTAAATTTGATATTGCTTTTTCTTTATAGACATAAAAAACATACCATATCGTATGTTGATTACTGAGGATGACAAATTAAAATATGAAAAAAAGTGGTACAAGTTTTTCAATCTTGTACCACCTTAATATTTTCAGCTATATTGCTCGAGCATATCGTCCAGATATCGGGATAAAATATATGGCATTTCTTTCATTAGCATCATACTTTCTTTGTTACGGCTAAAAACATCACGCATTATGGGATGTCCACAGGTAAATTCTATTATTTCTCTAAATTCACGAATTGCGAGAGACTTTTCATCTAAATCTTTTCTTGATTTCAGAATATCCAACACTTCTTTTCCCATATCATAAATCCATGGGAAATCCTCTCTAAAAAGGCTCAGTGTCATTAAAAATCCGTAAGAACTTCGTCTACCAGTCATGTGTATTACTTCTTCCAGAAATGCGGAACTATATTTCCGTATTTCTCTTTTGTTATCATATGCTATAGCGTTTCGCATAGAAAGTTCGTTAATTGATTCCTTTATTTCTTCTATGTCCTCCGATAATCGAGAGTTGGGATTCCTAATCAATTTTTGATTATCCCGAGTCAATTCAAGAATCTCTTCCAATATAAAAGCAGATGGTATAGCATCTTCATTTTGTTGTTCCCCATCATTCACGGCCGCTTCACCTTTTAACGTATTAAGAGAATCTTCAAGGCGTGGATACCAAACCTCAAAAGACGTATCAAGTCTGCTTTCTGCTATACCAGCATCTCCACAAGCTTTATTTAGAGTTTTGACCATTTTTTTAATATCGTCTTTTTCAAAAATAGTTGACTGAAACTGTAGTATTGGTCCTTGAACCTCTGAACGTTTGATATCAAAAAGAAATGGTGATACAAATGCTTTTTCCATAGTTTTAGAAAGAGCACCCGCTTCAAAAGAAAGCCATGGTGCTTCGAGATTTTCTTTAGTAACACACAAAATACCAAAAGTTGAGTTTTCTAATTCTTTTGCAATATCAGTACTCCATCTAGCACCTTTGTCAATATCTTCCGAAGAAACGTATGGTTCAATAGACTGGATAACAGAAGGTAACCAATCCCTAAAAATTAACGCAACTTTTAAACTTATATTTCCAGACCAGCTAATAAATACTTTCATATGTTTATTCCACCTTTCCATAATCTCCTCCTAATTATACTATATCCTTAATAAAATTCAATTTATTTTTGAGATTGAATCATATTTTCTATTTAATGTATGCGAATTTATAAGGATGTATTAATTATTTTTTGCAAAGTGAAAATGTAATTATACTACGATGAGAAAAGCATAAAAGAAGCCCTGTTAAGGGCTTCTCATAATGGCTATAATATGTACTACAAATATTTATTACTTGACAGTTGAAAGTTCTCAAAAAAATAACCCTTTCGCATAAATCTATGGTATCTTTAAGTTACCAATACTTAAGAAAAGAATAAACCATGGAAAGAGTTATTTCATGTATTAGTTTACCATACTTTCCAGTGGTTTACCATACGATTATGATGAATTTTATTGAAAATGTTTTATGCCTTTTTGAATCCTGTTTCTCTCGTAAAGCCGCATTCCGCTGGTTTGTAACCATTACCGTAG
>CATOJL010000179.1 GCA_951800155.1 uncultured Bacilli bacterium
ATGTATCATGGAGTCATAGCATCCAGGACAGAGGGCAAGATCACGTATTACAGAGGTAACTCCAAGTTTATCGGAACGAAGCATAAGTCCTATAGTAATGGTTACAAACCAGCGGAATGCGGCTTTATGAGAGAAACAGGACTCAAAAAGGCATAAAACATTTTCAATAAAATTAATCATAATCGTATGGTAAACCACTGGAAAGTATGGTAAACTCATACATGAAATAGCTCTTTCCATGGTTTATTCTTTTCTTAAGTATTGATAACTTAAAGATACCATAGATTTATGCGAAAGGGTTATTTTTTTATTGAGAACTTTCAACTCTCAAGTTAGCTTTCATAATACTATTAGGTTTACAGTTTGGCCTGTAGCTCAGCTTGTTTTTAGTATGTTTCTATGGATAGTTCTTTCGCTAAAGATATCTGCATCTGGTTCAACTTTAATACCTAATACATTTGTAATGTATATAAGCATCATTACATTTATGCTTCGCTGCAATCTCTTGGATTTTTTCAGAGATCCCTTCATATTTTCATGAAGCATTGCAGTGCTTAAATATAGTAAAATTCCTATCTTGTTATATCAAATATATCGTAAAACACGATTTTACCTTTAACTGTACTACCATCTATATATTAATAAATCTCCTTTTCAAGTTTTTGCTAATTTCCAACGACTCGCTGCAAAAAAACATTTACCTCTGCCTAAAATTCATTCCACCTCTTTTCATAGGATAATTTCTTTTGCCTGTTCTGAATTTTGTTGTCTGAGTTTTTATACTTCTTCTGTAATACTTACGACGGTATCTGAATTCCCAAAACCAGATATCATAGGCTTCCCTAGCATGTTTATTCATTCCAACTATACAGAATATCCGTATTGATACCTCATTTTTTTGCTATCTTACTGAATCCGATCCCTAACCAATCTTTACGCCCAAACTTTGAACTTCTTGTCATAAACTTTTTTATTTCATTTCGTTCATCCCCCATTTTAAATTCTTTTTTAATCTATGAAGTAAAAATATCAAGTATTATGACACAATATCACTCTACATCTCATTTTTAATCTTACCTTCAACTATTAAAATAATTATAAATTACATATTGACCTAATCACTTATTTTTTAGATAATATTTGTAATTACTAGTTTATTATAAACCAAACTATCCTAAATTTATAGTAAAATTTTTAGAAAGGTTGTTAAACAAATGAATGAGAAAAGAAATAAACGTTTAATGCATATTGTAAAACGTATACACGGACTGCTTGAAAGCGAAGATTTGCAAAAGCAACGCCATTCGCAAAATCAACTTGGTTCCTTTTTTGAAAACGATAAAAGATATCGTTTTACTTCTGTATACGTAAACGCAATACATTGTGAATGGATAGAATATATTTATCCAAATGCTGAAAAAAATGAGGATAAAATCATTTTTTACTGTCATGGGGGTGGATATATGACAGGAAGCTGTCTATATGCTCGTGAAATTACTACTAAACTAGCAAAAAAAACTCTATGTAAAGTTTTTTGCTTTGATTACCGTCTCGCTCCAGAACATACCTTTCCTGCTGCCTTAGAAGATGCCTTATCTGTATGGAAATATATTCTTTCTTATAAATACTTACCTGAGAATATTATATTTGCTGGAGACTCTGCTGGTGGAAATCTAAGTCTAGTATTAACCTTACTACTCAAACAACAAAATATGCAAATGCCCAAATGTCTTATTCTATTTTCTCCATGGACAGATATGACTACTTCTGGAAAGAGTTATCATTCCAAAGAATTATTAGATCCTGTCCTTGATAACACTTATATAAATAACGCATTACAATGTTATTTACAGAATACTTCTCCTACTTCCCCATTTGTCTCTCCTGTTTTTGCAGATTTTTCAGGATTTCCTCCTGTATATATACAAGTAGGGGATAATGAGATTTTATTAGATGATTCCCAAATGTTATACAACCAATTATTGAAATATAATGTTTATGCTCG
>CATOJL010000180.1 GCA_951800155.1 uncultured Bacilli bacterium
TTGCAAGTAAGATATAAAGGGGATACAACACAATTGAATCAAATCACGACTGTGCATATTGATTCAATAGCATATCCTTATTTAGAAGCACATGCGCAGAAATGTGAAATCGAGGAAGTTGAAGTGAGGTAAAAATGAATAGTGATGTAATTAAAACCATTTTCTTTTATGATGATGAACATGGAAATAAAACAATTGAAAACCAAGATGGAGAGATTCGGGAACGTTCTAAAGAGGATGTTTTACAGGAAATTGAATATAAAATAAAGAGTCATGTTATCTTAAATTATACTGTAATTCGTGATCAAAATTTGGTCACTTATCAATTAAACCAAGAAGGTGGTGCAGTAAATCTTCGAATGAATCTGTTGGATGAAATATTGCTTCCTTTAAGAAATATTTTAAGAGCGGTTCCAAGAAAAGTAGCGGATACGAGTAAAGGGGATAGTATTCGAATTACAATGACGGAAGAAACTTGCTATGTGACTTATTTGTCTGATCAATGTGTAACATCAAAAGAAATGAACAAAAATAGGGAAGAAGTAATCAATTATATTCGTTGCTTAAAAAACAATCAGGAAATAGTAAACTCCATTCGTGATGGGGAAGAGAATTTATGTTATACCTTTGAAACAGTAGAACATGAAAAATTCAAAATTTATGTTCGAAAAGAGAATCAAAAAGTGGTAGAAGAATTGGATAAATTAATAACTGGAAAGGTAAAAAAGAATGATAAGAAAAAATTGGCTTTTCTTAAAGGAGTAGTTCTATGTGAACTGGGTATTGCAGGGTTTTTATTATTAAAAAATCCATCTGTCCAAGAAAAAATAGAAAAAATACAGGAACATTCCATGGAACAAAAAGAGGCAGCAGCTCTATTAGATAAGAATTTTTATAGAATACAGAGTCTTTATTCCCGTTTTAAAACTTCTAGATTATCTGAGGAGGAGATGCTAGAATTGAGTAGTAAATTGTCTGAGGTGCTTACTTATTTACATGCGATAGAAAGTAAAGATGAATGTGTTGCTATTTTGGAGAGTTATGTAGAGGATATGTCTTTATCTACAGATTATAAAGGAACAAGGAGAAGATAGTTCCTTTTTTTCATTCCTATCATGATTTTATGAACATTTTCCCTAGAATCGCATACAGTAAAGTGAGGAGGGATAAAATGTCTTCATATAAAGAAATTGTTACAAAAGCAGTGATTGGCAAAGGAAAAAAATATTTTAAAAACAATTATACTATTAAATCTGAAACGACTCCTTCAACTGTACTTGGTTGTTGGGTAATTAATCATAAATTTAAAGGATATAAAACAGGAGATAAAGTAGGCGTTGATGGTTCTTATGATGTAAATATTTGGTACTCTTATGAAGGAGATAGCAAGACAGCTGTTGTAAATAAAAAGATTGACTATAATGATGTCTTTAATTTAAAACTAAAAGATAGTGGAGACTATGTTTCCGATACGGATATTATTGTTAGAACGTTAAGTCAGCCAAATTGCACAAAAGTAAATATTACGGAGGATGGCAGTATTAATTTTGACATTGAAAAAGAATTGGGTGTTGAAATTGTAGGAGAAAAGAAAATGAAAATTGCCATTGAAGATGATGAGGAACCATGGGATATCATTGATGATGATATTGATGATTCTATTTTAAATGAAATTGATGCGAATGTAGAACCTAATTATATTGAAACGAAAGAGATAGAAGAAAATCCTAGCGAAAACTAGGTTTTTTATATGGAAGTATAGCTAAGTAAAATAAGGTAGAGTAAAAAAGAAAATGCTATATGTAAATTTTTTAAAAGAGAAGAGATCTAGTTTTATGAGAAATTGACAAAATCGCAAAAATAAAGTAGAGTTATATTAAGAATAGGAGTGTTTCATTTATGAAAAAAGGATTTACATTGATAGAGTTACTTGCAGTTATTGTAATACTTGCCGTTATAGCACTTATAGCC
>CATOJL010000181.1 GCA_951800155.1 uncultured Bacilli bacterium
ATTTTTGATAAAAAAGCTATGAATGGAGTAGAATTTGAAGTTTATGCGAATGAAGATATTTATAGTGCTAATGGAGTATTGATTTATAAGAAAGGTGCATTTGTAGAAAAAATAACTACAAAAAATGGTGGAATTGCAAAGACAAAGAAACTTCATCTAGGAAAATATTGTGTCAAAGAAGTTAAGACTTTATCAGGCTATAAATTAGATGGTACGACTTATTGTTATGACTTAAAGTATAAAGATCAATATACTGAAATAATTGAAGCAAAAGATACTTTATATAATGAATATAAAAGTGTTGAATTAGAACTGCTTAAAGTTGGAGAATATTTTTCAAAAATAGAAGATGGAAAAAGTATTTTTGAATTAAAGCCATTAAAAGGTGTTACTTTTGGTTTATATGCTAGTGAAAATATCTTTGCTGAAAATGGAAAACTATTAGTACAAAAAGATGAACTTATAAAATCATTTAAAACAGATGCAGATGGAAAGATTATTATTTCAACAAAAATGCCATTTAATAGTTATTATTTTAAAGAAATTTTAACTCATGAAAATTATGTTTTAAATGATGAAGAATATCATTTTACAATTGATAAAAATTCTGAAGAAAAAGAAGTAATTAAGTTAAAAATAAATAATGGACAAGCTATTAGAAATGATATGAAAACAGGTAATCTTAAAATTACTAAAGTTGATAAAAATGGAGAAAAATTATCAGGAGTAGAATTTACTATTTATGATGAAGATAAAGAAACTATTATTTATCAAGGTGTTACAAATGAAGAAGGAATTATTGATTTAGAATTGCCTTATGGAAAGTATTATTATCAAGAAACAAAAGCATTAGAAAATTATGAAATTGATGATAATCTTTACGAGTTTGAAATTGATGATGAAAATAAAGATATAACTGTTGAAATGGAAAACCATTTAAAAACAGGTACAATTATTATTACTAAAGTTGATTCTAATGGAAATAAATTATCAGGAGTAGAATTTACTATTTATGCTGAAGATATGGAAACAATCATTTATCAAGGTGTTACAAATGAGGAAGGAATTATTGAGTTAGAATTAATTTATGGTAAATATTATTATCAAGAAACAAAAGCATTAGATGGTTATCAATTAGATGATAAATTATATGAATTTGAAATCAATGATGAAACTAGAGATATTAAAGTAGATATGGAGAATATGCTTATTCCGGTTCCAGATACAGAAGCAAATTCTTATATTGTTTATATTCCAGTAGGTTTAGCATTACTAGGAACTTCTATTTATTTAATTTCTAGGAAGAGGAAAAAATAATGAGTACTAGAGGTGCGTATGGTTTTATAAAAAATAAAAATATCAAAGCCACCTACAACCATTGGGATAGTTATCTTGAGGGATTAGGAGCAGAAATGGTAGATTTTATTAAATCTACTCCAATATCGGAACTTCATGAAATCTATGACCACATTCAATTAGTGAATCAAAGCGATATACCAAATAGAAAAGACAAAAAAGCTATTTTAAAGTTTTTAAAGAAACATAATTTAGAAAATACATATAAACCTGAAAACTTTGGAAATGGTAAAAAAGATTGGTATTATTTACTGAAAGAAACACAAGGACATCCTGAATTTTACAAACAAGGGTTAAATTATATGACAGATGATAAGGAATTTATTGAAGATAATCTATTTTGTGAATATGCTTATTTGATTGATTTGGATAATAACGATTTAATTATTAGAAGTGATGAAAAAGAAGTTCGATTTGATTTGGAAAATATTCCTGACAATTGGATGGAAATAACTGAACCTAACTTAGAAAATACATGTAAGGATAAATTCATGAATTTAATTTTTGATAAGAATACTGAAGAACAAATGAATTTATATGAAAAACTAGGTATTAATAAATATGTTGAAACTATAGGAGAAAGTTTAAATTATTATGATAATGAAA
>CATOJL010000182.1 GCA_951800155.1 uncultured Bacilli bacterium
GAAGTAAAGTAACAGGAACAATGCCAGATAGAAGATTTACTGGAAATGTAACAGGAGGGTTGAACGCAACTTATCCAAATATAGCCTTAAATGTAGGAGGAAATACACAGTTAACAACAGGAACAAACGGAGTAGAATATATAGCAACATCTCCCCCACAAGGATGGTATGAAGGAAGAGGAAGTTCATATACTGTAATACCAAAATCAACGGTTATTAGTCTATATGGAATTACAGCAAGCAAGATTTTAAAAGGACAGTCGATAGCAGGAATTAATGGAACAGGAACTACAGGATATTCTAGTTGTTCTTCCTGTTGTCCAAGTTGTCCATCATGTCCAAGTTGTCCATCATGTCCAAGTTGTTCTTCTTGTTGTCCAAGTCGTCCTAAGGGAATTACTATTACAGGTAAAGAAGCAGGAGGAATTGTAACTAGTGACTATTCTTATGATGCTTCAATAGGTCATTATTATTTTATTATAAGCTCTACATTTTCTGATTCAGCTCATAATAAACATAATATAAAATTAGATGGGTGCGATGAGATAATAAGAAGTATTAGTGTAATGAATGGTATGAGTTCTTGGCAAGCAAAAATTTTTTGTAAAGCTACAAAGTCTAAAATCACAGTTATTGATCCTCCTACCAAATATTATCTTGTTTATGATATAGCTTATTGATACGTCAGAAATTTATTAGAGAGTATGGAATATAAAAATGACATTATTCATGAAAAAGATTATTTTGATTAAAAAAGATTACTGAAATAGCTTACAGTAATTTTTTTATACTTTTTTAGTAGTCTAGTTATTTTTTTTATTTACTTTCTTTCCTTGATAGGAATTTCTTCTTTTTAATTCTTTATCTATATCATTTAAAACGCAAAATTTTTTAAGAAGCCAAGTTGGAGCAATTAAATCTTCTTTTTTCGGATCTCCAGTAATCCGATTAATTACAATATGTTCATCCAATAATTCTAACTGATCACATACAATATCTATATATTCTTCTTTTGTAAGAATGGGAAAAGGATATTTTTCATATAAAGAGTCTAGAGCTGTATCTTTTATAATATGTAGCATATGAATTTTAATTCCCCAAATAGGAAGTGTATTTAAATAAGAAACAGTTTCTAACATCATTTCTTTTGTTTCACCAGGAAGGCCATTCATAATATGAACTAAAACAGGAATATTTCTTTTATGTAATTGATAAACCATTTCTTCAAAACAGGTAAGGGTATGACAGCGATTAATAGTCTTTGCTGTTTTTTCGTGGATTGTTTGTAAGCCTAATTCAACAGTTATATTCGTTTTTTGATTTAATTCTTCTAAGTATTCTAAACATTCTTGGCTAATAGAATCTGGTCTAGTTGCAATATTTAAACCAACTACATTAGGAAGATGTAAGATACATTCATACTTTTCTTTTAATGTGGAAAGGGGAGCATAAGTGTTGGTATGAGCTTGGAAATAACCAATATACTTAGCACGTGGCCATTTTTTATGCATTCTTTCTTTTATTTCCTCAAATTGTGTGATCAAATCTTTTTCTTTTTCTCCAGCAAATTCTCCACTACCTAGTTTAGAACAATAAATGCATCCTCCTGTTCCTTTTGAGCCATCAATATTTGGACAAGAAAACCCCGCGTTTAAACTTACTTTGAATACTTTTTCACCAAACTTATGTTTATAGAAATAATCTAAGGTATGGTATCTTTTATTATTTTCACCAAACGGAAATGTTTTCATATGTCATCACCATGACTTATTATAACACGAAAAAAGAAGAAATTTGTAACACTTTTTATCGAATGCTAAAAGGGAAGTATTGCAAGTATTCCTTTTATTTTTTATAATGATATAGAATGAAAAGATTGTTGCCATCTTTTTGTTTCATGAGAGGAGTAAATAAATAATTTACCAT
>CATOJL010000183.1 GCA_951800155.1 uncultured Bacilli bacterium
CTATAATCTATATCTTCTACATCTTCAAAAATATGTTCTTTCATTTCTAAATAAGTGTTATAACTCTTCCTTATTTTGTATAAATCGAAAATAACTACTTTCATGTCATTTCCTTGTGTTTTTTCTTTAGCTTCATTAACATATCTTTCATACTTTTCTAAGTTAGAACTATCAACAGTAAGAAATAGATAACTCGCTCTTGTATCACATTCCATGTTTCGCCTAAATAGAACAATCTCCGATTTGCCATCATTTTCTAACAATTCTGGATAGGTACAACTCATCAAACTAAATTCATTTTCTCTACTGTGTTCTAAATTATTTAATCCTTTATTTGTTGTTAGATATTTACTAGAAGATATGGCAATAGATTCAGGCAATAAATTTTTATTGTTAAATCCTACTCCCATACGCCAAGGTACAAAGTTTTTCAAAAAATATGTTTCTGAATAAATGGAAGTGGCAATTTGATTCGATGTATCAGAATAATAATAATTTAGTCCTAATTGGTCAGAATGCATAAAATGTGAACCATCAAAAAAATAATTAACTTGCGTTTGATCAATCATGAAATCAATAGCCATTTTTCTTTTATTATATTCATTCATTTCTTCTTTTGTTAATTCTCTACTACCATTGCTGTTTTTTCGTTGCTTAATAATCTCCTCAACTATTTGTGTATTTAAACTTTCTCTAAATTGTTCCGTTTTTCTAATAAACATATGCAATAATTGTGGTTTCATCTCTCTGAAATCTTCAATGAATGTAACCTTTTCAGTGGGAATATATAAATGTGACAGGATATCCTTTCTTAATAGGATTTCATATTCTAAATAGATATCATTCAATTCTAAAATATTTGTAACCGGGTCATTTTTTATAATAGAAATCCTTTTTAAAAGATGTTTTGCATCAGCAGAATTCATTGTTTTTATCTTTTTCTCTAATAGGCCAATATTATTTATATTTGTGATTTGATTAGGTGTTAAATCTTTCTTGTCCAGATAATCTTTTTTTCTTTCAATAAGTGGCTTTTTACTTTGCTGTGTTAAATCATATAAAATAAAATCCATATTGTCTTTTATATTCTTAGTACCATAAATACCAATTATGCTAACAATATAATCCCTAACCACTTTATAACAATCTGAGATTCCAACTGAATTTCCTTCATCTAAGCCATCAATAACGGTATCAAAGATGCAATTGCATTTTTCTCTATCTAAATCCATGGTATAATCGTAATTTCCATCTTCATTAATCAAAAATCTATTTTTCTCTTGATTATGTTGCATTAGATAATCATACAAATTCTGTTTCAAGATTTCTAGTATTTCCGTATAATCTTCTTCCTTAAAATTATTAAAATCCACATCTTTTAAGGGAATAAAATCTAGACTATAGTTCGAAAATTTCTTTGTAATAGTTCCTAAAAGCATATTGCTAAGCATATATACTGGCTCCCCACCTTGAAAATAGTTTAGAATATTATCTTTATAGGCACTAAAGTTATTACTCTTGCCAATCAATTCAAATGCTTTTTTTGCTTCATTATTGTCATAGTTCTCTATTAAGGTATCCAGCATCCAATCTGAAATATTTAATTTTTTGCACTTTCGTTTATATTTTAGTTTCAAGAAATTCTTTTTTAAACTGTCTTTTATAGTACGCATCACTCTCACCCCTGTTACTCATAAATTATAGCACATTCTTTATTCAAATTAAAATAAAAGATACAGAGAAAAAGAGTAAAGATTCTTCGCAAAGAAATTTGATATAATTACTACATAATAAAAAGGTGGTATGTAGTAATGAATAGAAAAGAAAGAAGAAATCTAAGAAAAGATAAGGATTTAGTAA
>CATOJL010000184.1 GCA_951800155.1 uncultured Bacilli bacterium
GAGTAGAACCGAATCTTAACATACAAGAAGAGGAAAGAGAACCCATCAATATAAAGAATCTTTGTGTGTGTGTTTGCACAGATGGAGAGATTTGTTTATTTAAAAAAGAACGTGTATTTGATATTACTTATTCCATGTGGGTAGATGTGTATTCTGAAATTGATTTAAAAGGAAATCATGGCAATCGAACTGCTATTTGGGGAAAGAAAGGCGATAAAGTATTTCCTAACAGTAGGTGGCTAGAAGTTGGGGAGTGCATTGTTACAAGAGATGAGAAACAGATAAAGGCAAACTGTTTAATTGGGAAAGCAGTTAGAGGAGAGGAAATTTTTCAAATGATGCGAAAAAGTACAGGAGGTCTGTATTGTAAGACCAATATATTGACACCCAGTGATTTAGCACAAATGTTGAAAAGTGCAGATCGACACCTTCGATTTGAGAAACCAGAGCCACCAAAGCAAAAGATAAAAAAAATGGGTGAGAAACTAATGAGCGAAAACAAATGAGTTGTTTCTGGTTTTAGGAAAGAAATAGTGAAAAGTATTCTTGTTTAGAGGGAATGATGACATAGGAGTTGTTGCTAAGAAAAATTTTTTCTATTTCAATTTGACAAATTAGATAACGAGTGTTAGAATAGACGCAACTTGAAAGAAAAGGGGGATTATTATGGAGGAAGTAAAGAGAAAAGAGGCAGAATTATTAAAGCATATTAAAGATGAGATTGCTTTATATAATGAGATTACTGAGAATAAAGTGAAGCTTGTATACTTAGAGAAAGAACGTGCAGAAAGTATACCAGATAAGGATATTTATGATCTTGTTGGTTCAAAACAAATTCATATTCCAATGGGTGTGAAAAAACAACAGGTTTCTATGGAAGGAAAAAGGTATGTTGGCAATCTTTTCGTATGTGCCTATGATGAAGAAGTGGGGCTTTTTATACAAGCGAATTGGACAGAGAAAACTTGTAACTATTTCCTTTCTATTTACACAGGTGTGGGCGTAGAGAAAACAGGTATTTGGAAGTCAGTAAATTCAGTTTTAGGACAAAAAAAACAGTGGCTTAAAAGAGGGGAAATAGCTAAATTTAAAAAATATGGGAATGTCAATGGACAGAGTGAGGCAACCTGTAATATGTATGCCGCTATGAATTTTGAGGAGATGCGGGGTATGATGCGAAAACTTGGCTTGATTTCTAGTTATAATATTGCTTATGCAAGCATAGAAGAAATAGAGGAAGTTTTAGCATTTGCAGGGGATTATTTCCGTCAAGAAATGGAGAAGAAAAAGGAAAAAGTGTTTTCTAAATTTCCTAGAAGATAAAAAGATTATCTTCTTTTTTTAGGGAAAAAGAGAATAAACGAAGTGCTATTTTGTAAAATATATAAGGAAGGAGGAAATCTTTGAATAAACAATATAAAGAATTTTATCAATTTGTGCTTGAACAGATTCTGTCATTTTATGATAAAAAAAAGATTCAATTTTTTGAGAAGGCAAAGAGAGTAAGAAAGAAAGTGATGTTGGACGATCAAATAGATACAAAAGATATTTTTTTTGGCCTTTATGATCAACATTCTATAGGCGTTTTTCAAAAAATAAATTGGAAGGAAATTGGGTATTCAATGGATAAGCAAGGGGTAGCTTATATAGGTATGGACTCTTATCATGTGGGTTTGTGGTCGTATAGAAAAGAATCCCATTGGCTAAAAAATGGAGAGAAGGTATCTACAGATAAGGGGATGTTTTGTGCAACTTGTACTATGAATGCTGTTGTGAGTTTTTCCTATATTGATTTTTGTTTTCCCTTGCATCAACAAGTAGATATAGAAACAGCGACACCTAGACAAATACTTTCTC
>CATOJL010000185.1 GCA_951800155.1 uncultured Bacilli bacterium
GGAGAATTACATGCGATGGCAAACAATTTACAAGATTTAAAAAATAATAGTGTATTTGCATCAAAAAAAAATGAGTATAATTACAAAATGAAAGAATACTATCAAAAATTAAAAGAATATGCTCATACGTTTGATTATTTAGGAGATGAAAACCTTGCTTTCAATCTTGCTTTGAATATATCTACTATGCCAAGCGAAAAAGCAAATGAAATACTACGCATTTTAACAAAGCCATCTACTGATAAAGAACGAGAACGCAAAGCAGAAATTATGACTATACTTGCCCAAAGCAAAGAACAAATGGAACAACTAAAGAAATATCTTGATAATTCACAAGAAGATTCTAAAACTTTATAAAAGCTTTTATAAGTTTTATTTTTTGGTTGTAAAATATTTAGTGTGTGTAACGTAATTTGTTATACATGCTTTTTTAATAATAAAAAAGACATATGAGCAAATACCTGATACAATTTAAGTGCTTAATCAAAAATGAAAGCAGGTGCTTATATGTCTAATCAAAATTATATTATGGAAATACTAGAATTGAAAGATAATAATATTCATTTTTATGAAAATTGTTATTATAAAGAGAAAATGAAAGGCTTTGATTGTAAAGTTTTTGAGGGCTACTTATCTTATCAACCAACTCATTGCTATAAATGTGGTACCCCCTTTGATGATTTGTTTGATAAACATGGCTTTATTACCTCTAACATTAAACTTCCTAATGTTTCTGGCTTTAAAACTATCCTTCGTTTACACAAACAACGTTATCTTTGTAAACATTGTAATAAAGCTTTTACTTTAAAATCTACTCTTGTTAATTTTGGGTGTTTTATTTCGAATAATACCAAATGGCATATTGCAAAAGACTTATTAAAAAAACGCTCTGAAAAAGATATTGCTTTAGATAATAATGTCTCTTCTAATACAGTAGAACGTGTTATGGATTCTTACTATGATACTACTCGTATTTGCAAAAACTATCTTCCTAGAGTCCTTTCTTTTGATGAGTTTAAGTCTGTTAAATCTGCTGATGGAGCAATGAGCTTTCATTTATGCAATGATGAATCTGGTAAAACAATTGATATTGTAGAAGACAGAAGATTATTTAGTTTGATGAAATATTTTTCTTACTATTCTTATCAATCTCGTTCTCGTGTTCAATTTATCGTGATTGATATGTATTCCCCTTATGTTTCTTTAATTCTTAAAATGTTTCCTAATGCTAAAATTATTATTGATACGTTTCATCTTGTTCAATTAATCTCTAGGTCTTTAAATAAAACTCGTATTCAACTTATGAAAAAAGATAAAAAGAATTATAACAAACTGAAACGTTACTGGAGATTACTTCTTAAAGATTATAATGATTTAAATTTTGAAGTTTGGAAACGTTTTACTTGTTTTTCTTCTCTTATGACTGAAAGTGATGTTGTTAACTTTATTCTTAATTTAAGTGAAGAATTAAAAAATTCTTATTATTTATATCAGCGTTTACTATCTGCTTTTAAATCCAAAGATAAACTTTCCTTTCTTCAAATTTTAAATGAAAACCACGAAAACATTTCTGATTATATGAAAACTTCTCTTCATACTCTAATTCAGTTCAAAGATTTCATTCTTAATACTTTTGATAATCATTACCATAACGGTTTTATTGAAGGGAATAACAACTTTATCAAAGTTCTTAAACGTATCGCTTTTGGATTTCGGTCTTTTCGTAGATTTAAAGCTCGTATTATGATTTGTAAAGGTTTAATTTCTCACTCTAAAAAAGTTAATACCTAATCAGCATTAACCTTATTCTTTTTTATCACTTTTTGTATCTTCACACACTATTTGACATTTAACC
>CATOJL010000186.1 GCA_951800155.1 uncultured Bacilli bacterium
CCCAATCATTAAATTTAACAATACTCATATGTTCCATATACATCACTATAATATTATAGGCGAAATTACTTCAAAAGAAAAGATCCCGTTAGGGACGGATGACAAAATTTATTTTGTCATTTTTTTAGATTAGGAGAAGTAGTACTTAAATACAAACTATAACATGAAATTCTAAAAATGAATCTATAAAAAATAGATGTCGTAGGCTTATGAGTGAATCCAGAAATATCTATTCATAGATCGGTTTTGTTTTTTCTCTCTCTTTATAAAGTAGAATTTATTCTATAAAAAGAGGAAAGGGAAGAAGAAAAAAATATGTTTTTTAGATAATTGTTCTATTTTATTAGAGAGAGAAATTGTGACTTTTTAGGATAGGAAATCTATTTTTCTCTTTTTTGTATTTTTATCTTATAAAAAACATAAGATGTAATGGTGAAGCGTATGGAACTATATCAAAAACTTAGAAAGTATGTTTTAGAGGAAGATTTTAAAATGCATTTAGGAACACATTATGTAGATATTATTAATTATACAAAAATTATTAAAATTGAACATACCGAAATTGTCATTGATATAGAAAATACAATTATTCGCATTTTAGGAACCAATTTAGCAATTCAAAAGTTATTACAAGATGAAGTATTTATTACAGGGAACATTGAAAAAGTATTTCTAGGAAGTGATAACCATGTATGAGAAATTAAAAGAAAATTATTTGGTTTCAATTGAAGGAAAAAATGTTTATGAGTTTTTAAAACGAATAATAAAAGAAGGAATTGAAATAAAAAAAATTACCTATAAAGATATTCACCATCTCTTTCTTTTCATTTCCAAAGAGGATTATAAAAAATTAGCAAAAATCAAGACCAGTTATAAGATAAGGATAAAAAAAGCCTATGGAAAAGATTTAATCAAGCAATTTTTAAAAAGACATGCTGTTTACCTCTTTTCCTTAAGTATTGCCTTTTTGTTTTTATTTTTTCTTACACATATTATTACAGAAGTGGAAGTCATTCACACTGATAAAAAATTAAGAGAATCCTTGATAGAAATTTTAGACAAAGAACAAATAAAAAAAGGTTCTTTTACAAAGAGTTACGAACAGATACAAGAGATAAAGAAAAAAATTATGGAAAAATATAAAGAAAATATTGAGTGGGTGGAAATTGAACGTATAGGAACAAAGTATATTGTTAGAGTAGAGGAGAGAATTCTTCCTTTAAAAGAACAAGAAAATGCACCATCTCATATTATTTCGAATAGTCATGCAATTATCAAAAATGTAGAAGCAACGAAAGGGGTTATTGTAAAACAAAAGGATACTTATGTAAAACCGGGTGATATTATAATTAGCGGTGATATTTATTTGAATGAGGAATTAAAAGATCAAGTGGCTTCAGAAGGAACCGTTTATGGGGAAGTTTGGTATACGACAACAATAGAGTATCCCTATTTTTATGAAGAAGTGAAAGAAACAGGAAAAACAAAAAAAGTGTATACATTTACTTTTTTAAATCGACGAATTGAATTTACAAGAAACTCTTTTAAAGAAAAAAAGATTACAGCAAAAACAATTTTAAAAAACAATGTCTTTCCTATCTCTTTTCAATATGAAAAACAAAAAGAAATCATTACGATTAAACAAAATTTAAATCAAGAGGAAGCAACAAAAAAAGCGTTAGAGGAAATTAAGAAAAAAATAGAAGATTCTTTAAATGAAAAAGAATACATTATTTCTATAAAAAAATTGAAAGTTGAAGAAAATAATAGTAAAATAATAGTAGAAGCATTTGTATCTGTTTATAAAAATATAGGAGAAAGAAAAAATGCTGAGATCATAAG
>CATOJL010000187.1 GCA_951800155.1 uncultured Bacilli bacterium
ACGATATCTACATCAATACTTTGGGAAGTTGTAAAAGAAGAAAAAAGAAAAAAGAAGTTGATAACTACTCCTAAAATGAGAAAAAGTTCTCCAAAACATCTAAATCTTTTTCTTTTTTCCATAGAAAATAAATCCTATACCAAACGTTATACTAAATAAAGAAACGACTGCAAAAGAAGGGATTTTAGAAATGCCTGTACTTGGTACAATTACTTCTTGTTCATTTAAAAGTTCTAAAAATACTTCTTCTCCCTCCTCCTTTATTTCAAAAAATAATGTATCCCTACTTAACGCATATCCAGTTGGAGCCTCTACTTCTTTTAAAGAATACTTTCCATAAGGAAGGGCATCAATGATTATCTTTCCATTGTTATCGGTCTTTCCTTGAAATACCAAAATATTACGTTCATCATAAATTTCTATATAAGCACCTTGTAAAAATCGACCAGTAGCTGCATCTACTTTTGTAAATACAAGGCTTCCTTGATATGGTTTATTAACAATAGAAAACTCTAAAACATCTTTGGAATTTTCATTTATAGAAAATTCTATATCTTCTGAAAAATGATACCCTTCTTTTCCTGAAACTTGTCTTAAAACATATTCCCCATAAGGAAGAGTTACTTCTGCATATCCTAATTCATTTGTAACAATAATTCCTATTTTTTTATTGTCCTTTTTTGAAAATATTGCAAATGTTGCATCCTGTTCCTTTAAAAGCTGATTAAAATAAGAAAATGATTTATAAAGCTTTACTGTTGCATCATATATTTCTTCTGTTAAAACAATGGAAATAGGTGTCGAAACATTACTACTAGTGACAGAAAAATAGTGCTTTTCTAAATCCAATTTATATCCTATCGGTGCTTTTATTTCCTGTAAATAATAATTCCCAAGAACTAAATTCCGTTTAGAAAGAACACTACAATCATCTCCAATTTTCAGTTCTTCCATGAAGGTACCATCTTCTTTATAAAGACCATAAACAGCTTCCTTTAAACTAGCATAAGAACTACTGGCCAAACAAGAATTCGTTTTGCTATCAAACTTTTGCACTTCTACTTGTCCTAAAGAAATTCTTGAATAAACAGTTAACTTTTGGTTTAAATATTTCTCTTTTACTTCAAAAAAATAACTTGCAGAATCCAAAGAATAATTTTTTCCAGGAACTACTTCTGTTATGTAATATCTTCCTAGTTCCAACCCAGAAATACTTGCGCTACAATTCTCATCAATAGGAAGTTCACTTACAAATGTACCATCTTCTTTAAACAAATGATAAACACTACCTGCTAAGGAAGCACCTTCTTGTGGTTTGCATGCCATATTTTCAAAATCATGTTTTTTTAAAGTAAATGTTCCCGACACAACTTCAAAAGAAAGTTGCATATTCACAAGTTGCACCTTCCCTGGCGTAATTAAATTTTGACCTGTATCAGATTGATACACTATATAGTCTACTGGCCAAACTTCACTTCTTTTAGCAAGTATAACATATCCTGCTTCCTTAGAAATAGGACTTATCGAAAGTGTATTTCCATTTTTGGAAAAAAAACAGTTTCGACAAGTAGCTACATCAAATTCTTGCAAACGATTTTTCTTATCAACAAAATCATAAGAAGTCCCCACTGGAATTTGAACACTATTGCTTTGAAAAGATGGAGTCTCCGAATAGTTTTTTATTAATCTTTCAATTTCCTCCATTTTCTCCTGAATAACAGATGGCACCTCAATCACATATTTCCAAGGATCTGAAGGATTATTTTGGCTAGTAAATTGAAACGAATGCCC
>CATOJL010000188.1 GCA_951800155.1 uncultured Bacilli bacterium
CTTTTTATGTTTACGATATAAAGATATTATTTTTGGAAAAAAAAAAAAAACTTTAGGCTTTTTTAAAAGACAAAATCGGGCGAAATGGAAACTGCTCTCTCCTCGGTATAAAGTTCCATCAAAATCATAGACATTCATGCAAGCTCTCTTCTCCATTCTCCCACTTCACTCGTTCAAAAATTTGCTCAACAATACTTTCTTCTAAACCATAAGGAATAGGGCTTCCCCCTGCATGTTTATGCCCTCCTCCTCCATAATAGGTGGCTAAAGGTGTTATATCTACCCCTTCTTTTTCCGCCCGATAACTAATAGAACGATCCACGTTAATCACAATGGCAATATCGATTTTATCTTTAAAACGATCAGCCATTGTATGTCCTAAAATAGACCGATTTGCCTCTGCAAAAGAAATTCCTACTCGTATACCATTGATCGTAGCAAATTTAATATGCTCCAACTTTTCTTCCACATAACGTTTCACTCGTTCTTGTTCTACTTCTATTAGTACCTTTTCTGTTTCTGTAAAAACAAATGTTTCTTGCTCCCTTATTCCTTTTAAAAAGTGTTCTATGTACCTCTCTCTTCCATAAATGGTATACAAATCACGAAATTGCAATGCCTCTTCTCTATATTCTTCTAAAAAATCAAATGTATCAACCTCTCGTACCCACTCAATCATTTTTTTTAAAACTTCTTTTTCTAAATAAGCATTTGGATACGTACTACGTAAATGTTCATAAAACAGAGTCGTTCCACACTCTTTTCTTCCATCTTTCGAATCAACAACATGAATAAAAGGATATTTGTTTAAATATTCTCTAGATACATGATGATCAAACACTTTTACCTTTTCCTTGAAAATAGCGCTTTTATCAATTGTGTTAGCCATCTCATCACTAACATTTAAGTCAACAATATAGATTGTATCATAATTTTTGTGACATTCTAAAACGGACTTTAAAACTTCATCCACTTCTTTTATTTCACAAGAAAATGTATCAACATGTTCAAATACAAGCTGTCCTAAAATGATAGGGAATGCTCCATCAGGATCAGCGATATGGGTGATTAAACAAACGTTCTTCATACAGTTATCCTTTCTACGATTTCTTTTACAGGTTTATACGTTTTACGATACCCTTCAATTAAACCATATTTTTGAATCGCCTCTATATGTTTTTTTGTTGGATATCCTTTATGATCTTTATAACCATACATTGGGTATTTTTTATCTAATTCATACATCATCTGATCCCTTGTTACTTTTGCTAAAACGGAGGCAGCTGCAATCGATATACTTTTCGCATCTCCCTTAATAATGGATGTAGTGGGAATAGCAAGTTCTAGGGGCATTGCATCAATTAAAACATGTTCTAAAGGAATCTTTTTTTGTACCTCTTCTATGGCTCTTTTCATTGCTATTTTGGTAGACTCATAAATGTTATATTTATCAATTTCTTCTGGTGTGCACATACCAATAGCATAACAGATAGCATGCTCTTTAATATAATCAAAATAGGCATTTCGCTTTTTTTCCGTTAATTTTTTAGAATCATTTAGTCCTTCTAATATAAAATTAGAGGGAAGTACACAACAAGCAGTGACAACAGGGCCATTTAATGGTCCTCTTCCTACTTCATCCACTCCTCCAATATAAGTCATACCCTCTCTCCAAAGTTCTTTTTCATATTGATATAAATCTTCCATAAATCCTCCCTTTTTTGTCTATTAAAATGATTCCTATAACAT
>CATOJL010000189.1 GCA_951800155.1 uncultured Bacilli bacterium
CCATTTACACCTGCTATGGCATCATTTCCTTTTACTAATTTATCTAGTTCTAAACCGTATTCTCCCCAAGGATAAGTAGTTGCTAACTTTACTCTTTTGGGGTCATTTATTATAAGCATTTTGGCATAAAAAGTATTTCCAGAAATTTCTTCTATAGTGATGCCATTTTTATCGAATGTGTTGTCTTCATTCTCTATATCTATTAAGTCACCATTTACTTCTGAGGTCATAATCTCCATCGTGTTTTTGTCGACTAATTTTTGAATTTCTTCTTTGGATAAAAACAGTTTTGTGACAAATTTTAGTTGGCCAGTTTCTAACATGGTGGTTGCAAATAATTCTTTGGCACTTTCTGAAATATTACTACAAATTAATTTAATGGTAATGATAAGCGTTAGAAAAATAAAGGCGATGGTAATTCCAAGTATCACCATACCTTTCTTGATATACGATAAACTTTTTTTCATTTTACTTCTACTTCCTTACTTCTTATTTTATGTTTACTCTTTTTTTAAATTCTTTTCTGCTTTTTTTGCTGTATAGAATACAAAAAGTGATATAGTGCTTCCCAGTATAGCACCACCTAAAATATCTGTTGGAAAATGTACAAATAAATACATTCTTGAAAATGCGATGCACAAAGCTAGGATAATAGCCAAAACACCATATTTTTTGTTAAATAGAAAAATCATGATAGCTGCTTCAAACGAGGCAAGGGTGTGCCCAGATGGAAAGGAAAAATCTTTTGGATTTGGTATTAGTAAATGGACTTTGGTATCTATCCAACAAGGTCTGTTTCTAGCAATTACATTTTTAAGTATTCCGTTCCCAACAATTAGACCGATTCCCATAGAGATTAACATGAAGATTCCACATTTTCTTGTTTTTTTACGCATTAATAAAATAACGGCTAAGACAATCCAAAATATTCCAGCATCTCCTAAATTGGTTAAAAAAATCATTATTTTGTCTAAAATAGGATTATGGAGTTTATCAATGAAGTAAAGAATTTTAAAATCCATCTTGGTACCTCCTTTTTTTCTTTATTATATATGCTTTAAGTTGGTAATACAATCTTATTTTGTTTTTATTAAAATTATTATAGATATTAAAAAAAATGATATGAAATCTTATAACTTTCTATCATTTTTTGTGTGTTTTAAAACTAAAAACTCGGGTATTTCTTCATCATCACATAAACTTTCCCATAGCTCACATGCCGCTTTAAAATCTTCTTGTGAATATATAGTTTGTGTTCGTTTCCAAATCATTTCTACACTTGCCATTCTTCTATTTGTTACCTCTAACATTACTTCTATGTTTTCATGTGCTATTTCTGGAACTACTTCTTGGAAAGTTCTGTTTTGAGATGCATTCGTTAGTAAAATATTTTCTTTTCCATTTTTATCTGATTTTATCCATCTTGTTAAATCAGCATTGCTTAGATGGAGCATAGCTACAACTAGTTGATATATTGTATTTACTGCTTTATCGGTACTAGCTTTTGGAGAAGTTTCTTTATGGGTAAGTGCGTTTTTTCCTTTATGTGCATTATTGCAAACTATTGGAGAAATTGCTAGACTTAGATTTTCTTCTGTATATTTAAAAACTTCAATTGATTCTTCTAATGTAGCATTCCCTTCCCAAAAAGATGAAGAAAACCCTTCCATGCTTTTCGTTACTTGTAAATTTCCTTCTTCATCTACTAAAAACTCAATAGCACAAGCTGATAAAGTGTTCGGA
>CATOJL010000190.1 GCA_951800155.1 uncultured Bacilli bacterium
GAATTAAAATTCTCAATCGTTTTTCCCATATCCCACAAAAATGTTTTTAAATCAACAAACAAAATCACAATATCGTTTTCCTTTAAAACATCATTATTTAAACGTTTTATACTTTCATAACTGCTCGCCCCTCTTATCCCCTCATTGATCACTACATAATTTTTATATTTTTCTTCTGAAATCATTTTTTGTTGTAAAAGACTTGGTATAGTATGTGCATCATCTACCAAAGGTCCAAATACAAAACTATTACCTGCGACATAAACAGTATTTTTAATATAATCCGGTGTACCAATCGTTATCCTATTTCCTTGGAGGACATTACAATATTTACTAGAGTGTTCATTCAAATAGCACAATTGATTTTTTTCAACAACTAGCGGATAATCCAAGCATGAATCTATAAATTCATTCATATCTTTTTTCCTTCCCAACACCTGTTCTAGAAGTTCCGCATGTTGTTCTCTCTCCATAAGATAAGGTATCCAACCAAGATATCTATCTCTTTTATCTACTCTATCTCTTTCCTCTTGTGTTAAATTCGTAACATTTTCATGTGTCAACTCACTAATCAAATATAAATTACATCCTGTATCTTTACAACGTTTTAAAAGCAAATTAAACTCTAGTTCCATTTGCAACTCTGATAAAAAACTTATACCTGCTTTTACATCCGCATATATCTTATGTTTATCATTTATTATTAGCAATTCATCTTCTTTTATTTTTTCTATCTCATTCCATTTAGTTTTTTCAACAGAATTAAAATATGATCCATAATATTCAAAATAGTCATATACAGCTTTACTCAAAGAATCAATCATGCATACTCTTATTTTTGTATAAGACCTTGTTTTAACTAATTTTACTAAATGAGGATTATTAATATTAAGCCATTTTCCTGGAATTATCTTCAATTTTTCATAGCTTAAATTTCCTCTCACCCAATACTCAACCAGTCGGTTTTCCTTATCCATAACTGGAATAAACAAATAAGTTGTTTCGATAAAAAACTTTTCCACCTCAACAATATAATCTGTACATAAAATAATTTTCTTAAAATTTTCGTTTACATAGATTTTTTTCTCTGCTAAACCCTTGGTAAAATCTGCTAATGAAATGATACCCTTTACCTTTTTTTTACTATCCTCTACAAATATTATGCGTTTTGGATAAAACGAAAAAAAGCATTTTAATTGCTCATATTTTATCGTATCCTCACGAATACATAAACAATCTTCATAAGGTATTTTATATATCCTTTGTTTTGTCCGCATAAATAATCCTTCTCTTTTAAAATATGATATGTTGTTTTCGGAACTAATTTTTTGATCAATCCATATTCTTTCTTTGACAAAGCATCCTTAACTTTTGTTGCTGTTACTACTCCGAAACCCTCTATTGCATACCTTGGTATTTCTATAAATTCAATCAATTACCTTTTATCATTTTCCACATTTTCTTTCCAGTATTTCCACTGCATTTAAAACTATTATAAAATGAAATATTTTTAGATATAAATTCTCTTTCAAATTCGTTAATATCCATTGTGCAAGTTTCATTAACCGGTCCTTCTTTCACCAATACATATCTTAATTTATATAAATATTTTTTTAATTCTTCTTTATTTGTCAAAAAAAGGGGTACCATTTCTAGCTTAGATGTTCCCTCTGAATAGCATATCATTTGGCTTCCCATTGGCATAAAT
>CATOJL010000191.1 GCA_951800155.1 uncultured Bacilli bacterium
TTCATAAAATCACCTGCCTTAAGAGAAAAACATCAGCTATTTACTTTTATTATACAATAAAGATACAGAAAAAAGGAACCTTTTACAATTTAAAATGTAAAAGATTCCTTAAGTTAATGACATTGTGTAAAATGGGCATCCGAGCTTTTTCATCCGTTACTCGAACTCGACTTTTCCTAACTAATTTTGTTTAGGGAACATTCTCTGTCGAGTATGTATATCTTTTGATTATTTGATATATCCATATTATCCTGCCTATATGAGCTAATGTTATCATTTTGTTATCGCTGTTGATAACACTGGCTTTGTAACTGCGGATAATAGCTATATGCTATGATTTAAATTATAAGCGATTTTGTTAAGAAAATCAACACAAAGTTTTCAAAGCAATCTCACATACTTGAAGTTATTTATATAATTTCATATATAAAAGTGGATATGGATTTCCTTGTTCATCACATTCTGTCCTTTTATAAACTTCAAATCCCATGTGTTCATAGAAACCTTTTGCAAGAAGATTTTGCTCATTGACTGCTAAATCATTTACCAAATATTTTTCAATTCCATATTCAAGCAATTCTTTGCCTAATCCTTTTCCCCTTTCTTCGTGAGAAATAAAGAGCATTTCAAGATGTTGTTCTACAATCCCCATAAAACCAACAGGAATATGATTTCCGTTTTCTGCAATGATTAAAAAAGGTATTTCTTTTAATGCTTGTGGTACATACTTCTTAATTCTTTCTATTTCGTCCTCCGATAAAAAGAAGTGTGTTGCCTTTACAGAACTTTCCCATACTTTTAATAATTGTTCTACCAACGGTGCTGTTCTGTCCTTTACTTCTATAATTTTCAAATTATCTTCCTCCATAGTACCCGATTTTTCTTTACATGCAACTTCCTATATAACTGAGAATTGTTTGATTCAATAGTAACTTCACTTTCTGTTTGGCTTTCTTTTAATTCTCAACAGTTTAATGAAGTCATTAAACAATGAGGTGTCCACTGGCTCAAACATGATCCATTTCCCATCATGGTAAGTTTGAGCTTTGTCATATATTTCCTGAACTTCTTTCCCATAATTTTCTCTATCTGTTTCAAATTTTAACCGTTCGTTTTTCCCCAAAATAACCATAAAACCCACACAGTTTTCTCTTGCATATAATGCACACAGCGTTTTACCACCTCGACGATATTTATATTCATATTTCCATGCTTTGCCGCCTTTATCCCACAAACAGTCCATGTCATAGTTTTTATCAATTAAAGCACATAACTTTTTCCATACATCATATAAAGATTTTCCAACTAAAACCGTCATTTCTTCTTCGTTAGGTATCGCATCAAGCATATTAAGCCCTCCTATATAACTCCTGATTTCTTAGTCAAATCCCTTTCTCCAAGTATACACGGAATTATAAGTTCTTTCAATTCCACGAAGTGCTTTTGTTTAAGTTTTAGCGGCACTCCCACATACCGCAGAAACACCACCTAGCACTTATAAATAAATTATCCACTCTCCACAATATCCTTTACACAATAGCAGAAAATATGTTATATTGTCGATAGGGAAATCCATAGAGCCAAAGGCGGCTTTGCCCCTCTTATTTTTTCGGAGGGTTCAAGTAGCCCTCCAGACGAAAGAAAGGAGGGCGATGCAATGTACGTTACATATCAGGATTTAATCCAGATTGG
>CATOJL010000192.1 GCA_951800155.1 uncultured Bacilli bacterium
CAACAATATGGTTTAATGATTACAGATGTAGCAATTGGCGATATCAATTTGACAGATGAATCTATGAAAAGGGTAAATCGAATTGATGATGCAACGATTTTTTCAAACCAAAGTCTACAATCAGGTTTAATGGCACAATCCGCTGCTTCTGCAATGGAAAATGCAGCTAGTAATCAAAATGGAGCTATGATGGGATTTGCTGGCATGAATATGGCTGCTGGTGCGGCATCTAGTTTTATGGGACAAGTAAATCAAGGTGTAAATGGAGAAGTACCAAAAACGGAAACAGCTATGCCTGATGTAGGAACTATATTTGCGAAGGAGGAAGCACCAAAAGAAGCAACCGTTGAAGAAGAGAATAAAGAGAGTACAGAGGAGCCAAAGGCAGATGTAGCTAAATTTTGTAGCAATTGTGGAACAAAGGCAACAGGAAATTTCTGCAGTAACTGTGGAGCAAAGATTGGATAGTTTATGGATGATATTTTAAAGTACGATTCTAGTTTTACAGAGAGTAAATTCAAGTCTTTTGTTGACAATGTTTTTATTCAAGTCCATTTAGCAGTGATGATGAAAGAACCTGAGAAAATAAGACACTTTGTCAGTGAAGATCTTTATCATGACATCGTGCAAAGAGTAGAAAATTTGAAACAAAAAAATGTTATTCAAATGTATGATGAGATTAATGTAAAGCAGACTACAATTCTTCAGACAGAAATAAAAAAAGATTTTATGGAAATTGAAGTGCATATTACTTCTAGATATATGGATTATTTAATGGATGAAGATGGAAATTTTATCAGCGGAGTGAATACAGAACGTATTCAAAAAGAGAACACCTTAATTTTTAGAAAAAGAATCGATTTTTTAAAACAAGAGAGTGTTCGAAAATGTCCGGGTTGCGGAGTATCTATTGATGTGAATGCGAATGGACTTTGTTCTTATTGTGGAACGACATATAACTTAGAAGATAAGGATTGGGTGCTTGTTTCTTTAAAAACGATGTAATAGAAACATTAAAAAATGTTTTACTTCAATAAAATTCTTTTTTATTATTTATCCTGTTATAAATAAGATAATATTGAAAATAGAAAGTTCGCGTAAGGTTGAACTTTTTTCTTTGAAAATATAATTTGAAATGCTATAATAAAATGAGAATAGAGGTGTTTATGAAAAAGAAACTTTGTTATGGATTATTATTTTTACTATGTATTTTTGTAATACAAGTATTACCAGCTTATGCAGATTCAGGATGGCATGGTTCTTATGGCGGTTCGCATTCTAGTGGAAGAAGACCCTCAAGTAGTCGATATCATAGTAGTAGCTCATTAAGTGGGGATATAGATACTTTAATTCCAACCTTTGTTATTATAGGCGTTGTTGTGTTTATTTGTGTGCTAGCTTCTAAAAAACAACAAACAGGGGAAAAAATTACAAAACAAGTACAACCATATGATATAAATAAAATCAAGCAAATACTGCCTCATTTTGATAAAAATGCTTTTCGAATGCAGGTATTTATGATGTATAAGGAAATAGAAGTGGCTTGGATGAATTTTGATTATGAAACTTTAAGAAAATATGTGACCGATGAATTGTATAATCAGAATCACTCTCAGTTAATAGCATTACAGATGAAAAAACAAAAAAATGTGATGAAAGAC
>CATOJL010000193.1 GCA_951800155.1 uncultured Bacilli bacterium
GCCATGAACACATAACCCGAAAGGAAGTCAAATTTACAACAAAATACTTAATTAAACAAATTCTTCTTTTAGCGCTTCCTTTCATTATTATTGATGTTTTAAAATCTTCCTACAATTTGGTCGATACCCTTACTGTTGTTCGTACACTTACAGATTTAGGTTATGCAAGTCAAGTTTCAGAAACAGCATTCTCTGTAATTGGAACTTGGGGTTCTAAATTAAGCATGATTGTCATTTCCATTTCTATGGGTATTTCCACAAGTTTGATTCCTAATATTGCTTCTGACTTTATTCAAAAGAAAACTAACTCCTTAAATGTTAAAATCAATCAAGCTATTCAAACCCTTCTTTTCTTTGTCATTCCTATGACATTCGGACTTTTCTTCTTAGCGCGCCCAATTTGGATTATCTTTTATGGATATAATGCCCTAAGTATCGAAGTATTTCGTATGTTTATTATTCAATCAATTACTTTTTCCTTAATTACAATTCTTATCAATATTATACAAACAACAAATAAAAACAAAGTAGCCATTCTCACTCTCCTATTTTCTTTACTAGCCAATGCTATTTTGAATATCCCTATGATGTACTTTTGTGAATATATTGGTTTTGGTGGATACCAAGGAGCTAGCGTTGCCACATTAATCACACAAATTATTCCTTGTATCTTTCTCATTTTTTATTTAAAAAAATATTTGCATCTTAATTATCATTCAACTAAGATCAACGTAACAAAGATTACTTTAGCTACACTGATTATGCTCGTTTCTATGATGATTTTGGAATTTTTTATTCCATTACATACCTTACATCGAATCTCTTCTATCTTTCAGGTCATCGCTTATGTATTGTTTGGAGCAAGCATTTATTTTTATATCATGCATAAAAGTGGTGTTTTAAAACAACTGTTTGGAGAGAATATACTAAAGAAATTCTATAAAACACGTTCCTAAGCGTGTTTTTTGTATATTTTAAATAAATAGAAAAATACTATAAATGGTGAAAAATATGCATCCATTTATTTATCTTACCATTTTCTTTTTAAAGCTATTAGAAAATGCTTTAGGAACCGTTCGTATGATTGTAGCCATGAACGGAAAAAAGACATTAGGTGCCATTCTACAATTTTTAATTGGAATTGTCTGGGTTGCTTCTGCTTCTATGGCCATTACAAATGTTATGGGCGATCCTATCAAGATTCTTGCCTTTGCTCTCGGTTCTGCCGTTGGCTCTTATGTTGGATGTGCCGTTGAAAATAAAATAGCTATGGGAGAAAATATCCTTTTTTGTATTACAACCTATATAGAAGTTTTAAATCAATTAAAAGAAGAAGGTTATACATATACCACTTTACTTGGAAGTGGAACAAAAGATTCTTGCTATGTCATTCTTCTTGCTATTCCAAGAAAAAGCAAAAAGAAAATCATTTCTCTTATTAAAAAAATTGATTACCGAGCTATGATTATAGCAGAAGTATCCGATACAATTGTCGGTGGAAATGTTATCTCCCATACTTAGGATAATCCGTAATTAAAAAAATAGATTTCTCTTTATATTTTTGCAGATCTTCCCTATGATTGACTGTCCATACGCCTTCCTCTCCTTTATACTGTCTATAATGACAAAAGCATACATCAAGTACTCCTTTTTC
>CATOJL010000194.1 GCA_951800155.1 uncultured Bacilli bacterium
GAGCAAGAAAGATATTTTATCTATAATATTTTGTCGGAGAAACATAGAAATTTTCTTACAATTATTTTAGTAGACAAAGAAAAAGTATTTTACTTATTTGATGGAGAAAATGAGGTAAAGTGTTTTCTGATTAGTAGTACATTTGCAGTTGACTTAATAAAAGTCATATAGTAGTTGTTCATAAAACAGGAAAGGAGCAGCTGTTGTGAAGTGTTCTAATCAAAATACTATTCCTGATTGGATCATTTATCATCTTAATAAATTTGGAAATTGTGCATGTGGGAGAGATATCGTAAAAAAAATAGGTCGTGAAGAAATAATTAAATCTTTAAGTAGCTTTGGGTATAATTGCAATTTAAGGGTAGTTTCTGAATCAAGATATATAAAACCAAACAAAAGAATTAAGTATCCACTTAATGCTTACTATATTTTAGAAATAGAAAGTCCAATCAAGACTTATCATATATGAGAAACTTTAAAAAAGGTGATATATATCTAGTTCATTTAAAAGAGAAATATAATCATGTTCAATTTGGAGTAAGACCATGTATCATTGTTCAAAATGATTTTGGTAATACATTTTCAAATACTTTAATTGTTGTTCCCATAACTACAAAAATAAAGAAAAAAGAAATGCCTGTTCACGTAGTTATCAACTCTCATGAGATGGCATTATGTGAATGTATATTAACAATTTCTAAAAATCAAGTAATAAATTATATTGAGACTCTGAATAGTAGTTCAATGAAGCTGATTGATACAGCTTTGGTAGCGTCTTTAGGAATAGTAGAAGGAGGAAAATAAGATTAATACATTAAAACAGATGTATAAAGATTTAAGACGTAATGATGCAGTTGACTATTGGAAAAATGAAGGAAACAATAAAAGAATGCAACAATATTATAAAATTCAACATGGTCTTAGAATGATCCGTTGGATTTTAGTTATGATTCTAGTAATTCATGTGTTAAAGTTAGTTTCTATGAGTATTATAACTTTATGTACTGAATTAGAATTATCAAATAATCTAATTCAATTAAGCAATAGCACTTGGATTATAAATATCTATAAAATTTCAATTATAGCTATAATGTTTAGTTTATTATTTTACAAAAATAGAAACTATTCAATTGAAAAATTAGGGTATATATTTCTAGGATCATTGTTAATCATTCCACTTATTGTTTTGATGATATTCCATTTTGCAGTATTAGGAAACTTAATGAGTAGTTTTTATTTAGTAGTACTATTTGTAGTAGTTATTCTAGCAATGAATAAATTAATTAATAGAATAATTGTATTATATGATGCAGCAACAAAAGTAGTAGAAAATAAAATGAAAAGAAAAGGAGAAAAATATGCAAGGTAAAGTAAAATGGTTTAGTTCAGAGAAGGGTTATGGTTTTATTGAAAGTGAGGAAGTTTCAAATGACATTTATGTTCATTTTTCAGACATTATGATGGAAGGATTCAAAACTTTAGAAAAGGATGATCTAGTAGAATTTGATTATGATGAAGAAATGAAAAAGGCAGTAAATGTTAAAAAAGTTGAATCTGATTCTGAAGAAACAGATGAAGAATAATGATTGATATTTTTAATGGGGAGTAC
>CATOJL010000195.1 GCA_951800155.1 uncultured Bacilli bacterium
CTACTTATTGACTATCTAATCTTTGTCAAGTACTTTTTTATAAATTTATTATATTATTTTTTTGTATGGCAAACAAGCGAAAACGATATATTTTTTAAAAAATTGTATCTTTTTCACTTCTTTTATGCTAAAATTTAATTATATTTATTCTTCTAAGAATCGTTTATTATTTTTGCACATAGTATATAACATTCTTAGAATTTTAGTTGAACAAGCAGTTAGGCTTTCGTAATAGTGTTTGCCTTCTGCTTTTTTACTTTGGTAATAGATATATACTGGATGTTCTGGATAATTTGAAGCTCCTAGTTTTACTACCATTTGACTACAATTAAACAATATATATCTTGCATATTTATTTCCTCTTTTTGATATTGCTCCTTTCACATTTATACTTTTTCCAGACTGTTTTATTGTTGGATCGAGTCCACAGAAAGCTATTATTTCTTTTGGACTATTAAATCTCGTTATATCTCCTAATTCTCCAAGTATCTCTGCTGTCAGTATTTCTCCAATTCCATAAAATGAATTTATTATTTCATAATATGGCGATTGTTTTGCTGTTTCTATCATTTTATCTCTTAATTCATTTATAACATTATTATTGTTCTGTACTATTTTTGCCATATCTGAAAGATTTTTTGTGTCTTCGTGTTCTTTATCAACTCCAGGATAAGAGTTAACTGAAGCTGTTTTTATCATTTCTGCTAGTCTTTTATAAAAGTTTAAATTTCTTCCATTAGTCTTGTATAGATTGTTATACAATGCATCAATTCGCTTCTCTTTCACTATTTCTGCGTGTGGAAATTCTTTAATAAAGTTTAGTGCTGTATCATCATAAATTCTTGTTGATTTAAAGATTTTCTCTAACTCTGGAAAACATATATTTATTAACCTTTTATATCTATTTTTACAACTCACATTATTCTGTAATAGATAAAAATATTGTCTTGTCATTGCTTTTAAATTAGCATATAAATCCTTTTTAGATAAATCATGATATTCTACTTCATTTACAAAAAATAACTTTGCTAATCTGTAACAATCTTCTTTGTCAGTTTTAGTTTTTCTAATAGTATCATAATTATTTTTTGTTGTTAAACTATTGATAACTAAAGTATTAAAACCATTTTCTTTAAAATATCTTTCTACTGGCAAATGATATGTACCTGTTGATTCCATAAATACTGTTAAATTTTCTGGATTAATTTCTTCTATTTTTTCTTTTACTTTCTTAAACTCTTCTAAATTATGCTTTATTTCTTTTGTATCAATAAGTATCTCTCCATCACTATTCATAAGCATTATCATACTTTTATTTTTAGCGACATCTACACTTAATACGGTTTTCAAAATTATTCACCTACTTTCTTTTTGAACTTAAGTCTTTTACCTCTACTATTATTTCATCATGCTTGTTATATAGAGTCTATTGCCCTCACTATCTAAAACTAAATTAATAATAGGAATAAAAGCCGAACCGTCAATAAAGATAGATTCTAAGACCTCTGTAATTTGATGTTCTAACTTAAATTCTTTGTAAATAATTTTACAACCAAAAAAATTAGATGTAAATTCATTTATTTACAT
>CATOJL010000196.1 GCA_951800155.1 uncultured Bacilli bacterium
ACGAGAGAGCTTTATACGAAGCTGAACTTATGGATTATAGACATTCTTCTACTAGATTAATTGGAAATATACAAGGTTTTCATAAAGAAACGATACGAAGAGATTTTCATATAGTTTTGAAGAATTGTGATAAAAATGCTTATGATAAAGTGTATGAGCAATTAAGAGAAAATGAATTTGTGGAAACAAATGATTTAGGTATGTTTATTAATGCTGAAGAAAAATACCAGAAGCAAAAAAATGTGGAAATAAGTCATAAAAAGTAGAAAAATCTTCTATTTTTTTTGTTGCAACATAAACATTAGTAGGAGAGGTGAATTATGAAAAGAATAGGTCAGTTATTTTTAGTAATATCGATGTTTTTATTTCCACTTACAGTTTTCGCAAGTGATACATATGTTTCAAAAGAAGTAAATGATACAGTTGATTTAGCGCCTAATGCCAAGAGTGCAATTTTAATGGATGTTGCAACAGGGGAGATTTTATATGAAAAAAATAGTCATGAGAAATTAGCGCCCGCTAGTATGACTAAAATGATGAGTATGCTTCTTATACTTGAACATATTGAGTCAGGGGCTATGAAGTGGGACGACATTATTACTGTTTCTGAGAATGCCTCTAAAATGGGGGGAAGTCAAATTTTGTTAGAAACAGGAGAACAGATGAGTGTTGAGGATTTATTTAAAGGAGTTGCAGTTGCTAGTGGAAATGATGCTGTAGTTGCTTTAGCGGAAGCAGTAGCTGGAAATGTAGAAACGTTTGTTGATATGATGAACAAAAAAGCAAAAGAATTAGGATTGAAAGATACTGTATTTAAAAATCCTCATGGTCTAGATGATGCAAATCACTACTCCACGGCTTATGATATGGCTAAAATAGGATTCGAACTTGTTAAACATGAAAAGGTATTAGAATTCACATCAATTTATGAAGACTATTTACGTAAAGGAACAGAAAGGGAATTTTGGCTTGTAAATACAAATCGATTGGTTAAATTTAATCCAAATGTTGATGGATTAAAAACAGGGTATACAGAGGGAGCTGGATATTGTTTAACGGCTACTGCCAAAAAAAATAATATGCGACTTTTAACAACTGTTATGGGAGAAGAGAGTGTTGCGACAAGAACAAGTGAAGTTACTGCTTTATTAGATTATGGTTATGCAAACTATAAAATAGATACACTCATTAAAAAGGATACAGTGGTAGATACAGTTTCTTTTGATAAAGCAAAGCAGAAAAGTGCTTCTATTGTACCTATTAAAGAGATGACTAAGTTAAGTAAAAAAACAAAAAAATTAGGAAATATTACTTATGATTTACATTTGAAAGATATAAAAATTCCTGTAAAAAAAGGGGATGTTGTAGGAAATATGGATATTTTAGAGGATGGAAAAGTTATTGATAAAGTAGATGTAACTGTTTCAGAAAATATTGATAAAATCGATTTTTTAGGACTTTTTTCAAGATATTTTTCGGATATTGTTACTGGGAATGTGAGCATATAAGGAATAGATTCCTTATTAAAAAAGTGATGAAAATCACTTTTTTTGTGTTGTAAA
>CATOJL010000197.1 GCA_951800155.1 uncultured Bacilli bacterium
GTATCCACAGTACTCTAGGATACATTACACCTAATCAAAAATATAACAACTATATTACTAGCTTAGCAATAGCTTAAATTTTAATTTACTAAAGATTTTCGCGTCTAAATTCTTGACCTAAATCCATTCTTCAAAGTTTAATTTTAAAACAATGCTTAATTTTCTTAAAGATAACACATTAGGTTTCTTTCTTTCATCTTTTTCTATCTTTGCTAGTGTATTATTATCGATTCCTGTTCTTCTTGATAATTCTCTTTGCGATATTCCTATTTTTTCTCTAGCGCTCTTTACTACACTGGCTAAAGTTTTATCTTCCACTTTATACACCTCATTTACTCATCTACTACTATTTTAACACAATTTTGATTATCGAACAATACATTTTGTGAGTTTTAATCACAAAATGTATTGACTTAAATTAAATCTGTATGATAATATATTATTGTGAGTATAACTCACATATATAATTCTTTTCTTTATTGGTAATCCATATACATAGATATTTTTATATCTAGAGTCTAGATGAAAGGAGGAACATTTAATATGGATGCTAGAGAAACATTAAAACTTATTTCAAAGCAATGGTGTAGTCTTAATGATTTAATGTTACTTGCTGAAATAGGTAAAAATAATGCAGTAAAACTTAGGAAAGAGATAAAACAAGATTTAATAAATCAAGGTTATACTCTTCCCAATAACAGATTACCAATGATTGAAGTCGTTAATAAACTAAAAATAAATATTAATTATTTAGAAAAAATGGCGAAAGAAAATTTATAGAAAGGAATTATATGAAAACAATTGAAGAATTAAGAAGTAGTATTGTCGATATGAATTATATTATTGAAGATATGATTAGAGAAAATGGTTTATATTGCTTACTTGGAGAAGCCAAAGTTGGTAAATCTGCTATGGCTCTTCAAATAGCAAATTCTACTTGTAATGGCATTCTTTTTCTAAATTTAAAAACGAATAAAACTCCTGTTCTTTATTTAAGTACAGAAATGAATCCTAGTGAAACAATAACGCGTATTGAACTAATGAATTGTAAGTTAAATAGCAATGATTTCTTTTATACTTATCCAGAAGAAAACTCTACACAACTTAGTATTATAAAGGTTGAAAAAGAAATTATGAACTTTTCTGAAAAACACAATGGCAAACTCGTATTTATAGATATGTTTAATGGAATTAATTTTGGCTATAACTATGATTTAAATAATTATCAGGATATGAGTCAAAATATATTTCCACAAATTAGAAATCTATGTAATAAATATAATGTTTCAATTATTTTAGTTCATCATTTAAATCGTAAAGGTAAATCTTTAGGTAGCACAGCAATAGATACTTGTATTGATGGTAAGATTGCTTTGAAACAAGATGATAATATTAAATCAACATTCTATTTAAAATACGAAAGTAGAGATTATCCAAGTAAAGATTATATTTTGAAAAGAGATAATCATTTAGTACTTGTGATTGATGAAGATACCGAAGATAAGTTAAATGATAACTTGATACAATTCTTAAAATATG
>CATOJL010000198.1 GCA_951800155.1 uncultured Bacilli bacterium
TCACTATCCTCTGTAATACATCTTTCAAAACTTTCTCTTATTTCTTCACATATTTGTAAATATTCTTTATCTGTTCTATGTTCCCCATACTTATCTTTTCTAACATAAGCCTTCAATTCTTCTAATGTTATATTGTATTTTTCTAGCTTTTTATCAAATTCTTCTTTATCTTTAAGGGTTGAAGGAATATAACTATTGTTAAGTAAAAAAGAATATCTTCTAAAATCAGTAATAAAAACTTCTTCCTTTGCTTTATGAAAAGTTATTTTAACATCAAATCCTTCTACAGGATCCCCTTTGTGCTTTGGTGGACAAATATTATTATAGCATTTTACCCAACACCATATAGGATATTTAATTCCTGCTTTCTTTTTTATAAATTGATTCATTTTCTCTACAACCCAAAGATAAGTTGGACCCGCTTTCTCGATATCTATTTTTGATTCATCGCATATAAGATATCCTTTATTTACTAAGTCTTTTAATGCATCCATCGATTGAAATGTTACTAACCTCATTTTAATTTTCCTCCTTCATAAAATCCTCATTTATTATCTATACACTTAATTTTACATTATGCTATTTTCTCTTGCGTATTGGAAACAATTTCTTCTAACTTTTTCTCTAGTTCTTCTTTCCCCTCATTATTTTCCAAATAGTAATCTGCAAAAGCAATCGGTCCACCTTTTTTCATATTTTCAATCTCAGCCATATCCCTTTTTAGAGCTTCTTCCTTTGTAAGAGGGCGAATTTCTCTATGCGCTAAACGGGCATATCTCGTTTTTTTATCTGCAACAACAGCAAGTACTTCTAAGTTTTCCTGAAATCTGTTTTTTAAAATTAGAAATTCATCCCATGAATATAATCCATCTAAAACAACATTTCCATGCTTATAAGCTTCTTCAATCTCAGGAAGTAACACTTCTGCCATTGCTCCCATTCCATATTGTTTTCTTAAATCCTCACGAACCAATTTCTCATTTTCAGGATTAATCTCTAGTCCTCTTTTTTTTACTTCCTGAATCACTACGCCACCAAAATAGATTTTTGTATATCCCATACTTTCTAAATAATCACAGACAACACTTTTTCCACTACCACACATACCTACAATAGCATACATTTTATTCATATAAACACCTCTTCTTTTCACAAAATTTTTTAAATCATCATTTTTTTAGAAAAAAGAGCACTCTTAACGCCCTTTGTACCCTATAAATTCATACTTTTCGTTAAAAAACATGAAAATGGCTTTAATGGCCCCTATAATAGGCGTTGAAACAACCATTCCTAAAATTCCAAAGAAATAACCAAATACAAGTAAACCTAAAATGATTGTAACAGGATGAAGTTTTGTTGATTTACTCATAATGAAAGCTTGTAGGAAATTTCCTTCGATTGCCTGAATCACCACAATACAAATCAAAACTAAAATTCCAGTTGTTGTTCCCTGTGAGAATGCTACAATGACTGCAGGAATTCCTCCAATATAAGGTCCTGCATAAGGAATAATATTTGTAATACCACAAAAT